>JAAXHY010000293.1 GCA_012270665.1 Dehalococcoidia bacterium | reverse complement strand
GACCATGAGGACTGATACTCCACCTGAAAGGAAACGCTATCGACCCAAATCGCGCACTGGAATTTGAGTCAATCCGGAAGCATAGAGCGACGCTATCAGCGAAACACGCCGAGCAATACGGGGCTGGCGCGTCTCCGGGAGAATGCCGCCTGACGCTTTATTGTATGTCCTACTGATGCTACACTCTGGGGGCCGCTTCGATCACTACAGGAGGAGTAGCCCTCAATGGCCCACCATCATCACCAAGCGCCACCCCCGGTAACCGAAGGTCGCACTGGCTTCAGGAGAAGGGCCGCCTTCATCATCGGCGGACTTACCAGCGGGCACGGAGTCTTCCACTGGATAGCGCAGAGTTTCATAGTCGTCCTTCCCGAAGTGCGCGACCTGCTTCTGGGCGGGAGCGTGATCGCGGTGACCAGTATCCAGACCACCAGGGAGATCATGTCCGGCGTGGTATCGCTGCCCGGAGGTGTGCTGACCGACGCGCTCAGGCGCTATTGGGGCTGGGTGATGGCGGTGTGCATGGCTATGTTCGGGGTCGGGTGGCTTCTCATGGCCGCGGCGGGCTGGCAGGTGCCGGGCAGCGCGTGGCTGACCAGCCAGGAGAGCGTCGCCGTAAGCGAGTCGTCTTCGCTGAATCCGGCCGGCTACGCACTGCTGATTTTCGGAATGGCTATCGTGGCGGTCGCCGCCTCGGTGTGGCACCTTCCCGCAATGGCCGCGCTCTCGTCGCACTTCAGCCACCGTCGCGGATCGGTTCTGTCGTTTCACGGAGTGGGCGGAAACGTGGGCGACGTGCTGGGGCCGGTGCTCACCGGGTTGCTTTTGGCTACTCTTACATGGCAGGCAATCATCAGCATCTACGCCGCCGTGCCTATCTTCCTGGCCTTCCTGGTCTTCTGGGCGTTCCGGGACATTGGAGAACGGGCGCAGGCCGCCGCCGATGAGCGCGAACAGCCCACCGACACGATGAGGATGCAGGTCGAGGAGACAAAGATCCTCGTTCGCAATCCAAGAATGTGGGGCATAACCATGGTCGCCGGACTGAGGGGCATGGCCTATATCGGTTTCATTACGGTGCTGCCTCTCTACCTGGCGGACGTGCTCGGGCTCACCTCGTCGGACGAGCACGGCAATTTCGAGAACCTTTTCATCCGCGGTTCGCTGATAGGGTTGCTGGTGCTGGTGGGGATATTCGCCAGCCCGCTGACCGGCTATCTGTCCGACCGGCTAGGACGCAAGTTGATATTAGTGCCCGCGATGCTCGCGCTGACTGTGATCACACTGCTGATGGCTCCCTACGGGGACAGCCTCGCGGTGATGTCGGCGCTGCTGGCCGCGCTGGGACTGTTCCTGTACAGCGACCAGCCGATCCTGACAGCGGCGGCTATGGACATCGTGCGAGAGGGCACCGCCGCGACCACACTGGGCCTCATGTCCACGTCCAGGTTCATCTTCAGCGCGGCGTCCCCGCTGATAGCCGGATGGCTGTACGAGTACAACCCTGACAATCTCTTCTACTACACCGCAGCGCTCTATGCCGCGGCCATCGTAATACTTATCTTCATACCGCTGCCCCGCGCTGAATTGCCCGGGGACGACCATGGCGACCACGAGCGCCATCACCATGACCACGCCCATGGAGAAGATGAACACGCCGTACACTAGCCGCCGAGGCGCGCGCGGTCTCTACTAGTTTCGGGAGCTAAGGCCAGTCAACCTCTGAATGCCTCACAGTTCAACTTGGCGCCGCGATTTATTCCCTTTGCAAGACCGCCGCAGGCACGAACAGGGGCAGTTCGACTATCATCTCCGTGAACTCGCCCCGCTCGGACTCCACACGGATGGAGCCTCCATGCTCCCGGACTATATCGCTGGACATTGCAAGCCCTAGTCCGGTGCCCTTCCCCGTGGGCTTGGTGGTGAAGAACGGGTTGAATATCCGGTCAGCTATTTCTTCGGGTATTCCGTCGCCGTTGTCCTTGATGCGTACTTGTATGGCGCTTTCGGTACGCAGGGTTGCGAGCCATAGGGTCGGGAAGTACGAGTCGCCACCCGCTACCGCTATCTGGCGTTTTTCGTCTGTCGCATCGCAGGCATTGCTCACCATGTTCAGGAAGACGCGGCCCAGATCCTGCGGAAGAACATCCAGTTCGCCTACGCTTTCGTCGAACTCGCGCTCGATGCGCAGGTTGAAGTCCGGATCCACAGCTCTCGCGCTGTGGTACGCCAGCCCCGCGTACTGATCGAGCAGGGCATTTATGTCGGTCGGCTGGCGTTCGTTGGACCCTCGACCCATCATGAGCATATCGTGGACTATCCGGTTGGCGCGCTCACCGTGAGACCTAATACGGCCGAGGTTGGCAGTCAGGTCGCCGGCAACCTGCTCGATGTACTCTCGCTTGCCCTCTCCCAGATTTTCCTGTACTTCTTCGAGAAGTTCTCGCATCTCCGCCAGGAGTTCTTCGGACGCCTCAGAGAAGTTATTGATGAAGTTGAGGGGATTTCTGATTTCGTGAGCCACTCCGGCGGTCAACTCGCCCAGCGCGGCCAACTTTTCCCGCATTACGACCTGGCCCTGCGCCTCCTCGAGCTCCTTGAGAACCCTCTCTAACTCCTCATTCTTATCCTGGAGTTCCGCCGCCATCCTCTCGACCAGGTTCAGACGCTGAGCCTCGAGCGAATTCTGGCGGAAGACCTCCAGGGCCGCGCCCATATCCGCGACTTCGTCGCGACCGCCCACCTCCACCTTGGCTTCCAGATCGCCATTGGCCATGCGGCGCATCCATTCGAGCATCATCGCCAGGCGCCGCAGCAACACTCTACCCACCAGAAACCAGATGATGAGGCCGGCTCCGACGACGCTCGCCCCGCTTATCATTGCCAGAAGCAGCCTCCCTGTGTTCACTGCCTGGCCCACTTCGAGTACAGACTGCTCTACACTAGCGTTGGCTTCATTGACGAAACCTTCCACATCCCCTATGAGGTTACTGGCGATGCCTCGGTTTTCCATTATGAGGCCCTGCTGAAATTCGAGGAATTCGGCCTCTGCTTGAAGAGTGTCCAGGCTTCCTCCGTCGCCAATGCCGAGTTCGAACAGGGTCGTAACCAGGGTCTCGACCTCATCTTTCAGGTCAGGATCATCCAATTCATCCAGGTTATGCAGGATACGCGCTTTGACTTCGCGCAGCGTTTCACGCAGCGGCTCGATCACATCTGTGGAAGTGATTCCGAAGGAACTCGCCATAATTTGATTTGCCATGACAAGGTCTCTGCTTATGTCAGACAGGACGAGATAGCGCGCAAACTCTTCCTCTGAGAATCCGCCCCTTCCCTTCGCGGTGAGGTCATCCAGGATCGGATCCAGTATTCCATCCAATTTGACGCTCGTGTCCTTCATCTGTTCTTCGATGAATGTAAGCGCGGTCTGGCGTTGGAACGACTCCAGCATCCCGGCCTGGATCGTATAGACATTCTCCGTCAGAGCGTCAACATACTCCCTCATCCTGTCGAAAGTCTCCTGGTCAGAGTGCCGCCCCTGCAACTTCGCCAACTGCTGAACCAGTTCTTGGTTGGCGCCGCTGATGTCCGCGGAGGCGACATTGTATTCGTCGGGGCCCGTGGTGGCCGCCAACCGGGGACCCGCGGACATCAAGGTGTTGGCGTTCTGGGCTATCCCGAAGGACGCCAACATTTCTGGCACGCTCTCTTCGTTCACCCGACTTTGGGACGCGCCCACGATGTCAAATGAGAGCCATCCCACAAAGCTTGCCGCAAGCGTAAGTAGAACCGCCGCTCCAAAGGCAAGATATATCTGAGTCGAAATCAGATATCGCTTTTCGTAAAGCCACTTCAGCCAGCCAACTATGATGGCTGCGTAACGCTTCATAGATACGCCTATCCGTAAATCTTGTGTACAGATGTTTGATCCAACTGCCTACCACAGTTCGGGCTACTTTGAAATCAACATTACTCTCGTTCACGCCGACATCTCGATTTCTGGGGTCGCTGCGAGTGTCATCCAGTGTCCTCAGACTGCATGAGAGGATTGCGAGAGTCCATGTCGACACTCTATCGCCATTCCCGCCTCCACGTGAATCCCGAAGTCAGAGGCTCGAAGACCGCTGCAACTCCACTCGCGCAATCTCCTCACCTACATATCTGAGAGTAACAGGTGACTTTCCTATATAACGGGTCAAAATATATCTACCAGTAGGTACATTGTCAAAAGAGTTTGATTGCAAAAGTTCTCTCTCCTTTGGTCGGTGGGGGTGATTGGGTTCGATATCCTCCAGCCCTAGAGAATAGCCGGACAAGCAGCAAGATTCATGCAAATTTCTCTGCCGGGGTAGCCTGCCCGTCGCTGTGATACAATGCGACCGCAGTGGGGGATTTGAAGATATGCCGGCACATATCTTTCCCAGATTAACGCCAAGCGCATGGAACCGGCTTCAGAATGAAGTTCAGCCCCACTGACAACTGATGGCGACTAACTAACCGCTAACCGAGGTGAGTGAATGGTTATCCAGATGGAAACGAGAAAAGACCTGGAGCTCATAGCGCACCTGATGCGCCGCGCCGGATT
>JAAXHY010000142.1 GCA_012270665.1 Dehalococcoidia bacterium | reverse complement strand
ACGCGCTAGGGGTGTAGAGACCATAGACGCCGACCCGGTGAGCGTGTTCAACACCCTGATAGGCGGAAGGAAGGTGTCATTCGCGCCTGTGGAGACGGAGGAATATAGAGAATCCGGTCCCCGAAGACGGAGGGGATCCCATCTGACCCTCAGCGCCCCCGCCACTCCAGACGAATTGCGGCGGCGACTCTTGAATACCTATCGAACATCCAACACAGTTATCCAGGAACAGGGCGTCAATACGCTGTTCATCGCGCTGGGAATGGTGATTTGGCGCGAATCCAACAGTAGCGAAACCGAGCGCAGAGCGCCTCTTATATTCGTCCCAGTCAGCCTCAAACGAACGAACGTTGACGCCGACTTCACCGCGACCTACACCGAGGACGACGTAGGATCCAATATTTCGTTCGCAGAGAAAGCGCGCGCCGACTTTGGAATAGAAATTCCCCAACTGGACGATGACGACGAACCGGAGAGCGTGGATCTGAGTGCTTACTTCCGTAAAGTGGAACTTAGCGTACAGGGCATGGACGAGTGGCGGGTGGACACTTCCAGCGTGGCGCTGGGTTTCTTTACATTCAGTAAATTTCTCATGTACCGAGATATGGACCCCGAGAACTGGCCGGCGGGCTCCGGCCCGCTGGAGAGCCAGACCATACGCGCTCTGTTCCAAGATGGATTCTCAGAACCCGAACCCACAATCGGTGAAGACGACCACCTGGACGATCACCTGAGACCACAGGACGCCCATCACGTGATTGACGCCGACTCGTCGCAGGCGCTGGCCATAATTGACGCTGGAGACGGCAGAAATCTGGTGATCCAGGGACCGCCCGGAACGGGCAAATCCCAGACCATCACTAATATCATCGCGGACTCGGTCGCCCAAGGCAAAAAAGTTCTGTTTGTTTCGGAGAAGATGGCCGCGCTCGAAGTCGTCAAACGCAGACTCGACGAACTCCAAATCGGTGACGCCTGTCTCGAACTTCACAGCCACAAGACCAACAAGAGAAACGTTCTCAGAGAGATCGAGAGAACCCTGAACCTGGGAAGGCCCAATACCGAGGGCATAGAGGACGATTTCGACGCGCTCGAGCGCGTCCGCAACGGTCTGAATGAGTACGCCAAGGCTGTAAACGATCCCGTAGGAGACACGAGCGTCAGTCCATTCTACGCCTATGGACGACTCAAGCAACTTCAACACAGCGTGCAGAACGCCAACCGTATGCGCAGCGTCCGGATCGTCGGGATGGATTCATGGACACGACCGGACTTCGACGAGAAACTCAGGACGGTCAGAAATCTTCAGAGCGTCCTTCAGACCACAGGAAGGCTCGACAGCCATCCATTTCGGGGATCCGAACTCCGCTTCGCCTTTCCACAAGACGTAGCGTCATTGAAACGAAACGTTCAAGACCTCGAACGCTCGCTCAATGACTTTGTGGATTCGATTGGCTCACTCGCCGGAGCTATGG
The DNA here is from genome assembly GCA_012270665.1 of Dehalococcoidia bacterium. Next base: position 3,772 of record JAAXHY010000142.1, on the reverse strand, counting down.
GGCTGAACGCGCCGGATAGAGTTGCCCCAATTCCAAAGCTCCTGCTGACGGCTGAGATAGCCGCCTTTGCCCCCGACGTCAGCGGACTCAGACTTTGCAGACCGGAATGGATAGACAACAGGCGCGACATAGAAGACCTCAGAGACTCCGGTACGGCGTGGAAGAAACTGCGCTCCCAATACGATCCCGTTCTTACGCCAGAGGCGTGGAACTCCGATGTTGAGGAGGCCCGAAGGGACCTCTTAGTCTTTCCGGGAGAACTAAAAAAGGACGTTTATGCCTTCGAACGCTCGCTTGAGACGCTGCTCGATTCAGCCCGAGATCTCGCACAAACAATGGGACTGAAAGCGCCGGACAGCGCCGACCTCATTCCCAAACTCCTGCTGACCGCTGAAATAGCGGCATCCGCCCCCAACCTCAGTAGGGTCAGACTTGGAGCGTCGGAATGGATGGACAACAGGCGCGACATAGAAGAACTCAGATATTCGGGACCAAGCTGGAATGAACTGCACACCATGTACGACTCCGTTCTCAAACCGGAGGCGTGGGACGCCGATGTCGGAGAGGCTAGGGCGGACCTCGCGGACACCGGAAGAAAGTTCTTCAGGTTCCTCTATCCTAGATACCGAGACGCCAAGCAGCGAATCGCATCGCTCTGCCGCGCGGAGATCCCCGACCGGTTCGAATCCCAACTGGAACTCGCCGACGCCATCATCACCGAAAAGAGACTGAGGGAAAGGATAGACGAACTCTCTCCGGTCGCACGCTCAGTCTTCCTCCGCTGGCGGGTCGAGAACGTGGATTGGGATGAGATTGCCAACCTCATTGACTGGATACTCAAGCTGAGAGACAACATTGACGACGGAAACATAGACCCGGCCGTCCTGAGTTTTCTGGTCAGTGGCCCGAACACGCACCGCGTCTCAGCGCTTCTGGAAGACGCCAAAGACTCTTTCAGCACATATTCGCACTGTGTAAGCGTGCTCGAGTACTCCCGCACCGGAAGAAAGTTCCTCGGATCCCTCTACCCCAGATACAAGCGCGCCAAGGATAGAATCGCATCGCTCTGCCGCGCGGAGATCCCCGACCGGTTCGAATCCCAACTGGAACTCGCCGACGCCATCATCACCGAAAGGAAACTGAGGGAAAAGATAGAGGAACTCTCTCCGGTCGCGCGCTCAATCTTCCTCCGCTGGCGGGTCGAGAACGTGGATTGGGATGAGATTGCCAACCTCATTGACTGGACATTCAAGCTGAGAGACGACATTGACGACGGAAACATAGACCCGGCCATCCTGAGTTTTCTGGACAGTGGCCCGGACACATACCGCGTCTCAGCGCTTCTGGAAGACGCCAGAGACTCGTCCCACACATACTTACAGCGCGCAAGCACCCTCGAAGACGCCCTCGAAATTGACTTCGGGCGCAGATTCGGCGTTGCCGGCGGACTGAAAGCACTGCCCTTCGCGGAGCAGTTCCCCATATTGCGCGAGTGGGCCGAGCGGATGGACGAAATAAGGGACATCGCCGCGCTCAACGTAGCTCTGGATAAAGCGGAGGAAGAAGGTCTCCATGAGATGGCGCGGCTGGCTCAGGAATGGCCGGAGGCGTCCGAGCATCTCTCAAACTGCTTTGAGTGGGCGCGGTATCAATACGTACTGTCCCGCGCGTTTCAGGAAAGGCCGTCTCTGCCCCGCTTCAATATCTTGTCCCACCAGTCCGACATAAGACGGTTCCGTGAAATGGACAACCTTATTTTGTCCCACAATCAGACCAGAGTGTCATACGCCCACTGGGAAGGCCTTCCCAAAGTCAGTGGCGCAGGACAAGTGGCAGTCCTCCGAAGAGAGTTCGAAAAGAAGCGGAAGCATCTCCCCATTAGGCAGCTTATGCAGAGATCGGGAAACGCGATTCAGGCCATCAAGCCCGTGTTTATGATGAGCCCTCTTTCCATAGCGAACTTTATCACCCCCGGAAGTTTGAGTTTCGATCTCGTCATTTTCGACGAGGCCAGCCAGGTCAAGCCTGTGGACGCGCTCGGAGCTTTGATGCGCGCCGACCAGGCGATAGTCGTCGGCGACGACAGACAGTTGCCGCCCACCAGTTTCTTCGATTCGGTCACTGGCGGCGGCGATGAGGACGACGAGGAAGCCAACGTCACCGCGGACATAGAGAGCATACTCGGACTGATGCGCTCTGCCGGATGCGCATCCAGAACCCTCAGATGGCACTACCGCAGTCGCCACGAGTCCCTGATTGCGGTATCCAACCGCGAGTTCTACCACAACGCTCTGATAGTATTCCCAAGCCCGGACGCCGACAAGCGAGAAGTCGGCCTGCGCTATCACCACCTGCCGGACAGCGTATATGACCGAGGCGGTGGCAGAACGAACCGCGTAGAGGCGCGCGAGGTGGCGCACGCCGTCATGGAACACGCGAGAGAGAGCCCCCACCTCACGCTGGGCGTCGCGGCGTTCAGTTCCGCCCAGATGAACGCCATCCTAGACGAAATAGAGAACCTGAGGCGAGAGGACGATTCCTGCGAATCCTTCTTCAACGATCATCCCGAAGAACCGTTCTTCGTGAAAAACCTGGAAAACGTTCAAGGCGACGAACGAGACGTGATATTCATAAGCGTCGGATACGGGCGCGATGCCAACGGCAGGGTTACGATGGGCTTCGGTCCCATCAATCGCAGCGGCGGAGAAAGGCGTCTGAACGTCATCATCACTCGCGCCAGGATGCGCTGTCATGTGTTCACCAACCTGACCTCCGATGACATCAGCCTCGGACCCAACCCGTCGTACGGTCTCAGGGCGCTAAAGACATTCCTAGCATACGCCGAGTCCGGCATTCTGCCTACCGATATGCCGACACAATCCGGACGAGCGGTCGGAAGTCCATTCCAGCAGGCGGTCGCGGATAGACTACGCTCTCTCGGATACGAGGTGAACGACGAGGTGGCGTCCGCCGGCTTCTTCGTTGACATCGCCATAGTGGATCCACGACGCCCCGGAAGATACTTGATAGGGATAGAGTGCGACGGCGCGACTTACCACAGTTCCAGATCCGCCAGAGACCGCGACAAGATTAGAGAGCAGGTTCTGACAGGACTGGGCTGGAAATTCCACCGCATCTGGAGCACAGACTGGTTCAACAACGAGGAGCGCGAACTCCGGCGAGCGGTGGAGGCCATCGAGCGCGCCAAGACCGCGATTCCAGAAGAACCGCCAACTCCACAACCCAAAGGGGCGAAGAAGACGATTCAGCGAATTGACGATCCGAAAGAAACCGGTGCATTGGAGACCACGCCCTATACACAGGCGCGAATCCTTGTAACCGCCAGTTTCTATTCTCTTTCCGATGTTCCACCTAACCACCTGCGACCATATATTGAACACATCGTGAGCGTCGAAGGGCCGGTTCACGAGGATGAGGTGGTTCGTAGAATAGTGGATGCGGCGAATTCAAGACTCACTCCCAGAGTCCGACAGAATCTCATGCGCGCGGTGGACAACGCGGCAAAAAATAGTCTACAGATAGTCAGAAAGCGCGAATTCCTCTGGCCCGTCTGGCCGGCGAATATGAAGCGGCCCACAGTCCGAGACAGAAGCGCCGTTCCCGACTCCCGCAAGATAGAGCTTATACCCCCTGAAGAGATAATCGAAGCAATCAAGATAGTCGTCCGCTACTCCTACGGAATTGACAGGGAGAACGCAGTTAGAGAATCAGCCAAACTGCTGGGCTTCAACCGGACATCACGGGCAATCAG
>JAAXHY010000192.1 GCA_012270665.1 Dehalococcoidia bacterium | reverse complement strand
GGGTCTACCGGGGAGGAGGCGTGGCATCTCGTACTCGGGCATGTGTCCATCGTCGAACGCGTAGAGGCGCACGTAATCTCCCCCGCTAATTATCTTGGTGGAGTTGCCGAGGCGGAGGAAGAACTCCCACGACTCGCGCTTGATCGTGTCGTGTGGAAGGACGAAGAAGGTGAGTAGCGGCTTGTTCGCCGGAGCGCCGATGCTGAGGTATGTCGTGAGACAGTCGCCAAGTCTGCGCACGCTCTCGGTCTTGGCGCTGAAGACCCGGACATCGTACCGTTCATCGATCCCGAGTTCGCGGAGTTGTGTGGCCATATAGTTGTCCGTAGCGACTACATCCATATACGGCAGGAATGTTGAGAGGACTTGGATGTCGGTGTTGTCCCCGGCTTGTATCGTGCGGGAGCGCTCGGTGAGGATGCGGGCGTACAGCGATGCGCTGATCTGAACGCTTGGGACCTTGGTAAACGCATCGCTCTCTAAGAATCGTATCAGTCGCTCAGGTGACTCATAGTAGCAACCGGGCATTCTGAGGTACTCGCTACGATGGTCTGCGATCTCCTGTTCGAGTTGTTCCTGATATGACGTGCCGTTCGTGGCGAGTCGTTGGCGCCGTAGCGCACCTTTTCGCGCTGCCAGCCCAGGAAGTTCGTCCAGTGAGCCTAGGTGAAGGCGCCGTCGTAGAGCCAGCAGCCCAAGGCGCTCCACTCAGCCCGTTGTCCGTTCCGGACGACGGCATGTATTGTCTTCTCTCGTCCCTTGTGGGTGGGCGGTGGCTCCCCGCGCGCCGCCACCAACTTGTCAAACGCTTCCCGGAGGCTCTGCCAGTGTGGATCGGATCACGATTGCGCGGTCAGTCGGATTGGAACCGGCCGCCCAGAGCAGGAGAATGCAGAATCAGCCTCAAGAACCCGTGGGTGATCATCGTCTCCGGGACTCAATGGCCCGGCTCCTTCGAGCAGCGAAAGCAACCTGTTCGACTTGGGCCGGAAGGATCCGATGCCGCCGGGCATCCTTTTGATGCAGGAAGCCATAGGGCTCGCCGCCAAGCTGATCGAGCATGTGGCCGCTCCCGAGCCGCCCAGGGTCGTGATCATGTCCATGAACGCCGAGTAAGACAGATACGAACGCCTTGCCTTGGAAATCCTGGTCGCCTAGCGCACAGCCGGGGTCTTGAAACGGCTCTCCACGGCGCGCAGGTTGGAGTGATGCGCTCTTCTAAGGAAGGTCTGATTAAGTCGAGTCAGC
>JAAXHY010000108.1 GCA_012270665.1 Dehalococcoidia bacterium | reverse complement strand
GACCGTATCTTCAGGGGACGCTCCGGGCGCTCTGGCTATGGGCAGGATGATGTAGCCGAAGCGTTTGCCCTCGGACTTTCGCATGACTCTGCCGACGGCCTGGACCACATCTATCTCGGACTTGCGGGGATGCAGGAATATGATGGCGTCGAGCGCGGGGACGTCTATGCCCTCTGTCAGACAGCGAGCGTTGGTGAGGATCCTGCAGACACCATCGTCTGGGTCGTCTCTGAGCCATGCTAGGCTGTTGGAGCGAACCATAGCGTTCTGAGAGCCGTCCACGTGCTTGACTTCACAGCGAAGCGAATTCAGCGTCGCATCCTGGCTGCCGGCAACTATGCACTTTTCGATGATCTGCGGGAAATATTCCTTGAACTGCCTGGACTGGGCGATGGTGTTGGAGTAGGCTACGGCGCGTTTGGCGGACCGCTCATCGCCTCTGAATTCGGCACTGTCCACTCCGCGCTTTCGGAGTCCGTTCCAGCAGCCTATCATCCTCGCGCCGTTGTCCATGTTTATTTCGGTTTGGGCACCGTCGGAAAGCAGTTCATCTAGATCTATCCCGACCTGCTCCTGGTCTATGTCAAGTATGAGAATTCTGTAGTCGGACAGGATGCCGAGATCAATAGCCTTTCCAAAGCCAAGTCGGTGGAATTCGGGTCCGTATATGGTCTCATCGTCCATAGAGGCGAGTTCGATTCGTCTCTCGTTTGCCCTGCTGCGCGCGTTATCGCCAAATATGCGGGGCGTGGCTGTCATGTAGAGCCGCCTGTTGGCGGAAACGAAATCGTTGTCGTGAACCCGGCGGAAGTTGGATTCGTCGGCTTCAGTTAGACCGCGGACACCGGTGGTTCGGTGGGCCTCATCGCAGATGATGAGGTCGAATGTGGGCAACCCGAGTTCCTGCGCTTTAGAAACCACATTCAGAGACTGGTAGGTGGAAAAGACGGCGGTCATGGATTCGCCGCGATTGACAGTCTCGAATCGGCGCGCAAGCGCGTTTGGGTCGGTAGAGGCGGGATCGGTGAGGTCGTAAGGGGAGATGTCCTCGTCATCATCGGCGCGTCGTCCGGCTCGGACATCCGAGCAGACGGCGAGGGTCTTCAGAGGGACATGGGCGTCGTTGGCCCAATCTATGAGGGATTGAGAGAGCAGCGAAATGGACGGGGTTAGAAACAGAACCGCGCCGCCCGCGCCTACTACGCGCTCGGCCAGTCGCAAGGCAGTGAAGGTCTTGCCTGAACCGCAGGCCATGATCAGCTTGCCGCGGTCGTGGTCTTGGAATCCGGCGACTGAAGCCTCGACAGCATGGCTCTGGTATTCCCGCAACTCTTTCTTGGCTCTGCGCTCCAATGACTTGGGGCGGCTCAGACTGAACTTATGCCAATCTATGGACGAACTCTCGAAGACATCGGGACCCCATCGGACAACGGGTTTGTCGTCACGATCGTAGAGAGCGGCTTCAGCGTTGCTTCCCCATTTCTCGGTAGTGGATACGAAGATGCCGCTTGAGAACTGGTCTGTCGAATAGGCGGCAAGGAATTTGTTGACCTCGCTGAGGCTTATGGTTTGGTCCGAGGCATAGAACTTACACTGAATTTCGGTGAGGTCGCCGCTGTCGCGCCTTCGGGCCACGAGGTCTATGCCGGTATCATGTCGATTCTGGTTGCCTGGCCATTCAGACCAAAGCCATACTTTGTCAAAAGTCTGGGCTTGAGACTTGTCTTCTTGAATGAACCCCTTGACCAGTTCCTCGAAGAGCCTGCCTTTCGTCACTGTATCGCCCGACTTCTCGTCCAGCAGTCTGAGAACCTCTCGGAATGAGGATACGGGTTCGTGTTCGTACTCGGGAAGGAAGTCGGGAAGCCTTGTCTGTGGGTCGTTCAGGCGCAACGTCATTGCTTGTGCATCTCCCACGTCCATGCCGATTGATAGTTGAGACGCAGGGTACTCTATAAGCCATATACGCTGATGTCAACATAAATCAGTCAACTATGGACTTCACAGAGAGGGTGAAGGCGCAGATGTTGAGAAGGTCGTAGAAGGCGGCGAAAAGGCGCTTGCTGAGTTTGTCGTATTCCATGTGGGTTGTTGGTTAGTAGTCTTTAGATCGTCAGTGGTGGCAGCCGCGGGCTAGGATGGGCCAGACGGATTCTACGAGGCCGTCGCGGACTCCGATGAAGCGGTCCCAGCGGTTGACGAGGATGTCCTGCTGGGCGCTGAGGAGCAGGAACTGGTCGCCGACGTCGAGAGGCATGGGGTTTTGGGATTTGAGAACTATGTGGTCGGGGGCCAGGGAGTGGACTTCTATGTGGTCGTGGCCCTCGACGGAGGGAAGGACGCCGTTGGGGGCGGCGAGGGCTCGATAGCCGACGTCGCCTATGGCTATGTTGTCGGAGGGGCGGCTGATGACAGTGGAGAGGATCTTGGCGGCGAAGCGGAAGTCTTCCATGTAGGCACTGGTGGTGT
>JAAXHY010000297.1:648-2734 GCA_012270665.1 Dehalococcoidia bacterium | reverse complement strand
CCGAGAGCGCGCAGCCGTGGGAGTCGGCTAGAAATCGGCCACCACCGGGTTTCTGAGTATCCCTATCCCCTCCAGTTCCACCTCTACGCTGTCCCCGACATTTATCTCGCCCACTCCCGGGCACCCGCTCGGAATGATGTCGCCCGGATTCAGCGTCATGACCTCGGACATCCAACTCACGAGCTCGGCCACGCCCCAGACCATGCCGCCGGTGGAGCCGTCAACGTGGGTTTCGCCGTTCACCCTGCACTGGATTCTCAGGTTGTCCCCGTCCAATCCCGTAGTTATCCAGGGGCCGATTGGGCAGAAGGTGTCGAAGTGCTTGACCCTCATGCTGGTCCCGCGACCGACGTCGCTGGTGACCATCTCACTGGCGCTAACATCGTTTACGCAGGTGTATCCGAAAACATAGTCCAGCGCGTCGGAGACGCCGACATGCCTGGCGCCGCGTCCAATGACGATGCCCAGTTCGGCCTCGTGAATCACGGAGCGGCAGATACGGGGATATACGATGGGCTCGTTGTGCGCCACTACGGTTCCAGGCTGCTTCAGGAAGATGCCGGGGCCGTCTCGCCCATCGGGTTCGCCGTAGTTGGCGGCGGCGGCCACGACCTTGTTCACTCGCGTGTCTATGGGCGCTAGAAGTCGGACTTCGGAGAGCGAGCAGAGCGCTGGGCCTGGACGGGGGGATGAGAATGGGTTGTCCTGTTGGCGATAGGGGCGCGCGACTTCCCCTTCGATGATTCCCCACTGGACGCGGTCGTTCCACAGAAAGCGAGCGATGTTCATCTGTTCCCCCATGCGCTGAAATGATTGATGTGTTCGCTGGAACCGAATGTTACGGTTCGTGGGTTGTGAATGCAATGTCGTCTTGACACCGTTTAAGCTGTTGTTTAGGATTCGGTTCAGGAACGGCGCAGTGAGGGGGGCTTTGAGATGTCGAGCAAGTATCAGCGCGAAATCGAAGAGATCCTTCAGAATGCGGGCGACATCGGTGGCGGTGGGCGACGGTCTAAGTCCGCATCCTCGAACAACAACATCGGCTTCTTCAAGCTGGTCTGGATGTACGTCAAGCAGGCTCTAGGGGGCCGGTTCTGGTCTATTTCCCCCGGACGAGTGATGCTGGTCGGGTTTGTGCTGATCCTTTCCACTCTGCTAGTCAGGCCCTTCGTGGGAGGAGTCGCCGGATGGCTGGGCTGGGCCGGCCTGCTCATGTTCATCGTTGGCTACGGGATGGTGCTGGTCAGACCGCCCAAAGTGCAGAAGAAGTGGCGCGGCGAGCCGATTGAGGACGATTCTTCGTGGCTGGACAGGATTCGGCGGAGGATCAACCGGCAGTAATGCCGGTCATATATCGGCCACATCTACGGAAACCTAGCCTGTCCCGTACTGCTTTCATCACGGATAAAGGACGACGCGACGCGTGTCGTTCTCAGTCTCCAGCGGGTGACGGGGCGGGTGGGGCTGAAGACACAGGTGGAGTCGTCGGTTTGGGCGGAACAGGGTCCACTACACCGCCGTCCGGCTGAACATCGTCGCTGTCAGGAGGGGTCTCCCACAGCTTGTCCAACTCGTCCACCTCGATCGTCTCGTTCTCGATCAGATACTCTGAAAGCTGCTTCAACTTGGGCATATACTCGGCTATGACCCTGCGCGCGGCCTCGTAGGCGTCGTCAATGATTTCGTGGACTTCCTGGTCAATGATCTCCGCTACCTTGTCCGAATAGTCACGCTGCTCTGAGATCTCCCGACCCAGGAACACCATCTCCTCGCGCTTGCCGAAGGTGCGCGGGCCCAACTTCTCGCTCATTCCGTAGCGAGTCACCATCTGGCGCGCGATGTTGGTCGCCTGTTCTATGTCGCTTCCCGCGCCCGTAGTTATCTCGTCGAAGACCAGTTCCTCGGCCACCCGGCCGCCCATCGCGGCGGCGAGCATATCCTTGAACTGGTCGCGAGTCCACAGATTACGGTCCTCTTCGGGCAGGTAGCGAGTGTGTCCGCCGCTCTGCCCACGCGCCACTATCGTTACCTTGAAAGGCTTGTCAGCGTTGGGCAGGATGTGAGCGACCAGCGCATGACCTGCCTC
>JAAXHY010000297.1:0-485 GCA_012270665.1 Dehalococcoidia bacterium | reverse complement strand
ACGTCCAGTATCTGCACCCTGCCCTTGAGGTCAGGATTGTCCAGCACAACACGACGGTCGAACCTCCCTGGCCTCAGCAGAGCGGGGTCCAGTATGTCAGGACGGTTCGTGGCGGCTATCACGATCACGTTGGTGCCAGTGTCGAAACCGTCCATCTCGACCAGGATCTGGTTGAGAGTCTGCTCCCTCTCGTCGTGGCCTCCACCGAGTCCGGCTCCCCTGTGCCGTCCCACAGCGTCTATCTCGTCCACGAACACTATGCAGGGAGAGTTTCGCTTCGCCTGGTCGAACAGGTCGCGGACACGGCTCGCTCCCACTCCGACGAACATCTCCACGAACTCAGAGCCGGATATGTTGAAGAACGGCACTCCCGCCTCACCGGCGACTGCGCGCGCCATCAGCGTCTTGCCTGTGCCGGGAGGCCCCACCAACAACACTCCCTTGGGAATCTTCGCTCCAAGAGCCAGGAACCTCTCGGGATACTT
>JAAXHY010000281.1 GCA_012270665.1 Dehalococcoidia bacterium | reverse complement strand
ACGCTGGGAAAACTCTGGGCAACGCTGGACGAAAACTGTCCCAGCCCGCCCCTGTGACCCTCCCAGTTGATGCCCAGTACTTTCCGGTGTATTTATAAACTGATATATATGGTGTACCGCTCGCCATCTCACTCGTCTGTCCATTTTCAAACCGTCCTGCCCCCGGCGTGGTGCCTGTGAATCGGTTTCGAAATTGTCCCCAAACGCCTTGACCACGTAAGAAATTTTGTTCTATCCTTGTGCTGTATCGGCTCATTGAAGCCGGGCAAACAAGCCAATGCGCAAGGAGAAGAATTTTGCCGAAGATAGAAAGCTACAAGCAGGGTACCCCCTCCTGGACAGACCTCGCGACCACTGACCAGGACGCCGCCAAATCCTTCTACGCCGACCTGTTCGGCTGGACATACGAGGACAACGCTATGGGCGATATGGGCGGCATGGTCTATTCCATGGCCGTATCCGACGGCTCGTATGCGGCGGCCCTCTTCACCCAGATGGAACATGAGAGGGAGATGGGCATACCTCCGCATTGGAACGTCTATATGACGGTGGAGAATGTCGACGAACTCGCCACCCACGTGTCCGAGCACGGAGGGAACCTGCTGAATGATCCATTCGACGTTTACGACGCGGGCCGGATGATAGTGGCGACTGACCCCACGGGCGCCGTGATAGCGCTCTGGCAGGCCAAGCGGCGCATCGGCGCTGGGGTGCAGAGCGAGCACGGTTCGATTGCATGGTGCGAACTGCTGACCGGCGACCCCGAGCAGGCCATCGAGTTCTATGAGGGCCTGCTGGGAGTGAAATCCGAGACCTACCCGGGAATGGCTGAGGGTGAGAGCTATCACGTCCTGACCGTGGACGGTCAGGGGGTCGCCGGAGTGATGCGGATGCCCGAGCGTCTGAGCGCGCAGAATGTCCCGCCGCACTGGAGCCTGTATTTCCACGTGGACGACCTCGAGACTGCCTTGGACAAGGTGAAGGCGGCCGGCGGCCAGGTGGTCCTGGAGCCGATGCCCATTCCCGACGTTGGACGAATAGCGTTCTTCATGGACGCGCAGGGAGCGGCTACCGGCCTGATGTCGCCCGCGTAGAGGATCGGAACTTATTTCTATCATAGGGTGAAGGAGCGGGTGATGTGGGCTCGGCGTCGCCCGCTTTCGGACTGGGCGCGCTGGTTTGATTGCGAGATTGGAGAGGCCACGTCTATAATCGGGAAGCGGACACGGGCAGTACACTGCTGGACTGGCTCTATATAATACGGCGCGGCGCGGGATAGAGGACTGACATGGTTACCCTGAATATCAGAAAACTCGAAGAGTCGCCTCCGGTTCCCAAGGATGGCGTGCATTATCCCGAATCCGATGGTGAACCAGTGGCCGAATCCGATTTTCAGTTCATTCCGCTAACATACGCGACCTCCGCGCTCGGGGTCTTCTACGCCGATGCGCCGGAAATCTACGTCGCCGGAAACATGTTCATCTACTTCGTGGAAGGCGACGCTACGATGAACGTGGCCCCGGATGTGTTCGTGATTCCCAATCTGGACAAACGCCTTCGTACGTCCTACTTCATGTGGCTCGAAGGCCAGGTTCCAGCGTTCATAATGGAGGTTACGTCCAACAGTACCTGGCAGGATGACATAGGCCGCAAGCGCGAACTCTATGAGCGCTGGGGCGTGTCGGAGTACTGGCTGTACGACCCCACCGAGGAGACGCGCCTGACGCCATTGCTGCAAGGCTTCCGACTGGTTGACGGGGTCTATGAGCCAATCGAGGTCGAATTCGATGAAGAATTGTACCGGGGATTCAGTTCGGTCCTGAACTTGGAACTTCACGCGAGACAGGACTGGTTCCGATTCTTCAATCCTTCGACCGGGGAGTATCTGAACAATCTGGAGGAGTCGGAGCGGGCGCTGGAGGAGTCGGAACGGGCGCGAGTGAGCGAGCGGATCAGTCGGCAGTCGGCTGAGCGTGAGAGGGATGAGGAACGAGCCAGGCGCGAGGAACTGGAACGTCTGTTGCGAGAACACGGCATCGAGCCTCCATCCTGAAGCAGGCTCCGCGCGCTTCGTCTGTTCCCGCTAGAGACCCATCGCCCGATAGACCCTGCTGATGTCAAGATGCTCTCTGAGGTGAGCCGCGAGCTTGTCGAACTCCGCCTCCTGGGAGAAGGGTTCCGATTCGTAGGGTTGTTTCAGGCCCTTCATCCGCGCGACGTTTCCGACGATGCTGTCGGCGAATGGCTTGTTCTTGAACAGGTCATGCACATAGGTACCTAATACGCGCCCGGTCCTGTCCGCGTAGCCTAGCGGCGCGCTTCCGTCCGCCATCTCCATCACCCTGGACGCTCGGTCTTCGGAGTCTGTGACGCCCACGTGAATCTCGTACCCCGACACGCTCATTCCCCGGGCGCCTGAGAGCAAGCCACGGTCTCCCACGATCCTGCCTTCAGTCCGCGTCGTGAGCTTGTCGCCGATAAACCGGGTATCCAGATCCAGAACTCCAAGACCATCCACCATTGTCTTGTCGGACTCAATTCCATCAGGGTCGTGGATGGTATTCCCAAGCATCTGCATCCCGCCGCATATGCCGATGAGAGCCCTTCCGTTCCACAGGTGTCCTCTTATCCGCTCCTCGATGCCGGAATTTCTCACGAAGTCCATATCCGCAATGGTTACCTTAGACCCCGGCAGGATCACAAGGTCTGGCTCTCCGAACTCATCCGCCTCTCGAACGTACCTCAGACGAACGCCATCCTGCATCGCCAACGGGTCGAATTCGTCGAAGTTGGCTATGTGAGGTAGAGCGATCACCGCCACTTCAACATGATCGTCTTGACCCCCGGAACCGGACATTCGCGCCTCCCTCGGAGAGTCCTCTTCGGGAACATATATATCCGTGAAGTAGGGCGCCACCCCGATTACGCCGACACCGGTCAGCTCCTCTATCTGTACCAGCCCCGACTCCAGAAGACTGATGTCTCCCCGGAACTTGTTGATGATGAACCCCTTGACCAGGTTGCGCTCCTCGGCGCTTATCAGCGCGTGTGTTCCGTAGAGAGAGGCGAACACTCCACCCTTGTCAATATCGCCAATGATGAACACCGGCGCGTCCGCGTACAGCGCCACCGCCATGTTCACGATGTCTCCGGCCCGCAGGTTTATTTCCGCCGGACTCCCGGCTCCCTCGATGACGACGATATCGTAGCGAGAGCGCAAAGTGTCCAGGGATGAAGTAATGGAATCCCAGAGCCGTTCGCGTCGCGTCATGAATTGACTCGCGCGCATCTTGCCACTCATCTTCCCCATGGA
>JAAXHY010000228.1 GCA_012270665.1 Dehalococcoidia bacterium | reverse complement strand
ATTCGCTACACGGTGAACTGCATCAGGTCTTCGCCGAAGGTCAACGCGTTCGTGTAGTTTGCGCTGATGACCTCGCGCGACCAGTGTTCGTCGAGGTCGCTCATATGCGTGGCCACTAGATGCGGAACGCCCGATCTCGCGGCGACCTCGGCGAGTCCGTGGGGGCACGTATGCGAGTTGGCGATGCGGCGGGCGAACTCCGTAAGGTCCTCGCGGTCGACCTCGTGGTAGTCGCGGCCGTCGGGGGCGGGCCCGCCGCGGTGCGGTTGGGTCTGCATCAACTCATGGAGCAGCATATTCGAGGTAGACGCAGCCTCGATGACGGCGTCGCTCACCGCCGTGTCGCCGGAGATGACGAGTTTGCTCCTATCCTCCTCGAAGACGAACCCCAGGGCGGGCTTCACGTAGCCATGCTCGACCTCAAGCGCCGTGGCGCGCCAGCCGTCGCCCTCGAAGCGGTCGCCGTGCTTCACCTCGATAACGCGGACGTTCATCACGTCCTCGCCCACCCGGTCATGGAGGCGCCGGATGCGGATGTCCTCCTCGAAGGCATGGATGAGCCGCTCGACGAAGTCGCCTGTCCGCGCCGGGCCGATGACGGTGAACGGACGTTTGCGGTAGCGGATCCAGCCGGTGATGAGCACGTGGGCCAAGTCGATGGTGTGGTCGGAGTGCATGTGGGTGATGAAAATGTAGTCGAGGCCTGCGGCGTCCTCTCCGATCTCCGCCATCCGGCGCATGCAGCCATTGCCCGTGTCCACCAACACGGACTGTCCGCCTATGCGCAGGTGGTTGCTAGGCCCAGCGCGCTGCGGGCTGGGCGCAGGAGTGCCTGTCCCCAGGAGTGTCAGTTCCATTTAGGCGTCACGCTTTCCGTCGGCGTGGTCTACTCCTCGATAACGATGTACTCGGCCCTCGGCTCCCTAAGCGCCCCTGTAGTTCCCGACTCCTCGAGCATAGCCAATTGACGGCTGCTCTGGGCCTTGCGGACACGGGGACGCTCCAGCATGAATGCGTACGGATCGATTCGCTCTAACTTAAGGCGCTGTTCCGCTGTGACGCAGTACTCGGGGCTCAGGTCGATTCCAATGAAATTGCGGCCAGCTGCCTTCGCCGCGATGCAACTCGCCCCTGTCCCGTTGAACATGTCAAGCACGAGGTCTCCCTCGAAGCTTGCCTCTGTGGAGCGGGCAAACGTGTACATCTTGATTAGCCGGAGCGGTAGCACAACAGGAAATGGCGCAGGGTGCCCACCAGCGCGCATAACGTCTTCTGGGTACATCGGCCATACTTGCATTGTGAGGTTGAGCCACTCCTCCTGCGTAAGCCTGCTGGCCTCTTTCGCGTCGGCGTCTAGTGCGGGCGGCGCGCCTTCTTTTACAAAGACGTTGATGAACTCAATAGTATTGTCTTCATAAATGTTCGGAGGGAACGGATAACTGCCGAACATCTTGACAGTCGTCTGTTTCTGCCACACGAACAGGCTCAGTCGTTGCAGCTCGGGCAGCGAAGAGAGAATAGTCGCGTCAATGTCGGCGGCGATGTTCTTCAAATGCCTCGTGTGCTGAGAATTGATGACCTTTTTCGGTATAGGCATGATGGGCGTAACGATCGCCAGTTTCCCGTTGGGGATGAGCGTCCGCGTGGTTTCACGCCAGACTTCCAGCAACTGGTTAAGGTAGACCGTGTAGTCAGCTTGCCCTATCTGGCCGGGAAGCCCGCCATAGTCCACTACGTCCCAGTAGGGAGGGCTGGTGACGGCTAGGGCGACACATTCGTCAGGGACACGCCGGAGTTCATCCACGGCGTTGCCCGTGAGGATCTTGTCCGCAAGAGCGGATGGCCACGTAGCTGTCTCAGGTATTCGTCGCATAAAGCCCGTGCTGCTTGAACTGAATGAACTGCTCAGCGTCTTGCTTAAGTAAGCCTATCCGTGAGTAACGCGCCGTCTCGGGAAATCCCGACGCCAGAATGATACCACGGACGCCGGACTGCCCCATGTTGCGATGCACCCAGCCAATGTATCGCAGAATCTGGCCGAACACGGCGTCCCCGGCCTCATTAGCTTTGATCTCGACAACCACGTAGTCACCGTCCTTCGCCTGGCACAACAGGTCGATGCGCCCGATAGGGGTCGAGTACTGTCGCCCCTTGGCAGCCAGTTGTAGCCCTTGCTCTAACAGGCCGAGGCGGGAGGCGTAGAACTCCTCTATGCCCTTCTCTACCTCCATCCGCTCAATCTCTGCCGCCTGAGCAGCATCGAGCCTCTTGCGGTTCGCCCTCGCTACTCCCGTGGCCTGCTCCTTCGTCTGTGAACGCTCAATCTCTTGTTTCAAATATGTGAACCACGAAGGCGTCTCATTCGGGTTGCCATAGTAGGAAAACCACTCCGCTGGAGTAGCAAATTGGGACACTTTTAGGTTCGCCTCGATTTGATCGACAATCCCGTCGGCGGTTTGTGTATCCGACACGCGTATAAGAGAATTACGCCGATCCGTTGCTTCTGTGTTCATATAAGAAGGCAACAAGTAAAATGCTCGCTGATAGCTTGAATTCTGAGATACTCGCCTTTCCCGTTGCCCTCCTTTCGGAGTGGACGTGAGCACTGTAGCAACTTGCTGTTGCTCTTCTGACCGCAGTGCTCGCCATGTCTGAATATACTTGACGATGCGCGAAAGGTCGTTATGTTCTCTTGCGAGATTGATAAACAGGTTATGCTCATCTACTGTAACTCGGTAGTCGACTTGACGCAAGACTTGCAACAAAAATAGGTGCGGTATCAGCCCCTTGAATCTTGTGGTCGACCCCCTAACTGTAGGGTTAGGATATTGGTACTTAACAACCTGACGCTCGAGTAGTCTCCGAGCGTCACCAGCAAGACATTGCGTCCCCGCATCAGTGAGCACTGGACGCTTACCGTCGCGGACCCATACCAGGCCCAACAGTTCCAGCAGTTTCTTCCATATCCTCGTGAGCGCCGTTCTGGACTGGAGATCACCCTCCGTATAGGGGTCTAGGATGCCCATGTCGCGGCTCTCCGAAAGGATTGCGTCCTGTAACGTGGTATTCCATTCGTCATCGGCATGTTCAACCCCGATGAGTCGCGTCATCGCCTGGATATCCTTGATATTCGTGTCGGCAAGCACACGAGCCTTCGGAACATACCAGTACGTTGGACAACGTCTGTATTCACGGACGAATGCGTCCATGATGGATTTGAACGGGAAGGTTTGGGGTAGGTCGCTCACGCCCCTACGCCTTCGTTCCGAAGCATTGCGCCGCGTTCTCCCAGAACAGCTTGCGCTTGGCGTCGGCGTCGAGGCTGTCCCAGCCCAACACAATGTCCACCGAGTCAGGGAAGCGCGATTCGGCGTGCGGGTAGTCCGATGAGAACATCAGCAGATGGTCGCCGCACAGGTCGCTCACCATCCGCACCATCTCCTCGCCCTCGTGCAGCACAATGCCCGCGAAGAACCGCCCGCCTGTCGTGTACTCCCACATCGACTGCTGCAGGTCCTCGGCCACGTAGCCCATGTAGTGCACCTG
>JAAXHY010000081.1 GCA_012270665.1 Dehalococcoidia bacterium | reverse complement strand
CCGAGGTGTCGGACGATATGTTCAACGAGATCAGGGCGAAGATGGGGCGTTACGGCGTTCGCCCATCGGAGCTGGCGTGGATCATGGACGTGAACACGTTCATACGGGCGCAGTCGGTGGACGCTTTCAGGACGATGGACAAGCTGGGGCCGAACGCGACGCTGCTGAGCGGAATGCTGGGCGCGGTGGAGGGAATCCCTGTCATCGTGTCGGAGCACATGAGGCTGGCGGACGCGGACGGCAAGGTTACGGACGCGGGCAACACGACGGACACCGGGCGTCTGCTGCTGGTGAACCGGACGCAGTGGGCGCAGGGCTTCAGGAGGAACCTGCGGGTGGACGTGGACCGCGACACGCAGAAGCGTCAGACGGTAGTCACCGTGAGTTTCAGGCACGCGCTGGCAGAGCGGAGCGGGAGTCGTTCCACGGCGAAGCATACGGCGCTCCAGTACAACATCACGGAGGTGGCGTAGGCGGTTTTCAGTGATTAGCGGTTAGTTGCCAGTTGGGGCGGGGCTGGGATGAGCCCTGCCCCAACGTGATCGAGGAGAAAGGGAAGATATGAACGCTTATGTGACGCTGGATCTATTGAAGAGCGCGTCTGTGCTGAACATCACGGGATCGGAGGACGACGGACGGCTGCTCATGCTGCTGGAGGGCGTCTCGCGGCAGGTGGATGCCTACTGCAACAGGCGCTTCTTCACGTTTCGGAGGGCTATGGCGCTAGACGGGGACGGCTCGACCGCGCTGCGCATCCCGGACCTGGTATCGGTGGATGCGGGAGGCCTGGCGACGGACGAGGACGGCGACAGGGTATTCGAGGACATCTGGGATGAGTCGGACTACCTTCTGCACCCGGCCAACGCGGACCCGACGGGCGGCCACGACCTGTCGTCGCCGTACACGGGACTGCTGGTGGACACGGAGGCGGGCGATAGAGGCGCGTTCGCGGCGGGAATGCGCAGGGTGCGAATCACCGGCGAGTGGGGATACTGGCGCCGGGTAAGACTGGCGTCCGAAGGTGTGGCCGCGTCGCTCGACGCGGAGGCAGGCGAGATAGAAGTCAGCGGCGGGGAGGACATCGGAGCGGGACACACGCTGCTGGTGGGATCAGAGCAGATCTACGTCCACAGCAGAGATGAGAACCGGCTCGCCGTACTGCGCGGAGTGAACGGGACCGAGAAAGCGGATCACACGGCGGGCGCGGAGATTGGCATATACCAGTACCCGGGGCCGGTGAGCGAGGCGGTGATCATACAGGCGTCGCGGCTGTGGAAGCGCAAGGACTCGGCGTTTGTGGACGCGACCGGATTCGTCGGCGGCCTCGACCCGGACGCAGTGGAACTGCTCGCCCCGTACCGGAGGATCGTGGCTATCTAGTCAGAGGGGAGGACGTGAGGTTATGAGGAACGGGATATTCGACATGAAGCAAGGGATCAAGACGAGGCTGGAGAGCATTCGGGGCCTGCGGGTGATTACGTATGAGCCGGAGGACACACGCATATGCGTGGTGAGGGACGACGCTTCGGACCCGTCCGGGGAGAAGTTCGGAGTTACGACATCCCTTACGCCACTCGCAGCCGGTACATAGGGCGAGGGCGACGTTTCTGAAAGGATAGGACAATGAGACAACTGCCAAGCAGGTTCGAACAGAGGAGGCACATGGAAATGGAGAACCGTCTGGCGATGCTGGAGAACGACACGGACATCCTGGAAGGCAAGCTCGACAGGATAATCAGGATCTTGCAGGGGATACTGCTTACCGGAATTGGCGCGGTGCTGACGACTATCGTAGGGGTGCTGGTGCAGGTGGTCGTGAAGGGGGCGTGAATTAAGAATTAGGCATTGGAAATTAGGGGCGGGCCGCCGGAGCGCATGGAGCGTGAGGCGGCTTGTCTTTGTGTATATGCGCTATTGCTGAGAGTACATATGTGTCAATGAATTCTTGAAGAAAACACGGTATTATGTAAGCCATACTATATATGAGGCTGGTAATAATGCCGCAACCCGTATCTGTCGGCGGTCGAAAGTTGGAAATCGGACTCAGAGTCAAGGAGGCCAGACAGGACATATCCATGAGCCAGGAAGAGTTTTCCAAGCTCATGGGTAAGTCGGGTCGGCACTGGGCTTGGAAGGTGGAGGCGGGACAGATAGGCCTGTCGGCGGAGCAGATCCCCAATGCCGCCGAGATTCTGGGTCGTTCAGTCCAGTGGCTCATAGAGGGCCGCGAAGAGGTTTTCGAAGTGGAAGATCCCGAACTCCGCCTGTTCTTCCGCCAGTACGAGTGGGGAGACTTCACCAACGAGGAGCAGGAGGTCGTGCGCCAGGGCGTGAAGATGGCCCAGGCTTACAGGGCCGCTCGCAAGCAGGGAGAGGCTTCCACGTAGCCATACCCCCGATCCTGTACCGCACAGCATCCGAGACGGGACGGTGTACGCTCCACAGACGCCGGGGCTCGGATTCACTCTGATGGATGATGTATTCGACAGGCTCGAGCGCGTTCTGGGGTCGGAGTACGTCTTCTGAGCTACCCGCGAATTCTGCGCGGTATGAGTCGGCTCCACATCTTCAGGACTCTCTGCCCGAAGTATTCGCGCTTGCCAAACACCGAGCCGACCAGAACCAGCATGACCGAGTAGAACGGCGGTATTACGGCCAGGTACATTATCCGGTAAGACCACGGGCCCGACCATAGGCTGCCATCCATGCCGAGTATCACGTTGAACAGCAGCCGGCTGAACACGAGCGCGCTGAATCCGGTGATGCCGAACACGATCATCACGATAAGCCAGTGACGCAGGTCTCGGGCGATTTCAGCTTTTTCGAGAAGCGGCATGGGTTCTATGATACAATCTCCGAGCGCAAGACGCTCGTCACTCCGCCGACCGTCACCATCAGTGTCACGGCATACCACTATCCACTTGCGGAAACGAACATGGTCACCAATCTCACAACCCCGACAGAGGAAATCTATGGTATAGCCCCGGTCCCCATAGACCCGGACAATATGCCTGACCGCATACCCATAGAAATGCTTCAAGCTCCAACCATCGAACAGATCTCCGAGTTTCTCAAAGACCTTGAAGCTCATCTTGGAGACATCGTGTCTCTGTTCATGATCTCCAACATCCCGATCCGGTACGACCCTGCGAACCAACGCCTGTTCGTGGCTCCCGACTGGTACATCTCGTTCAACGTGGACATCGAGTCCATTCGATATGAGACATCCTACAACATATGGGAAGTTGGAAAGCCGCCCGAGTTCGCGCTGGAGGTAGCGTCTCCGTCCACTTTCCAGAGAGACATCTATGAAAAGCCGGGCATCTACGCTCGAATAGGGATAGATGAGTACTGGATGTTCGACCCCACTGGCGGCAGGTTGTACGGACGGCCGCTGACCGGGTTTCGGCTGGTGGGTGGTGAGTACGAGCCCATCGAGACAGCCCCGAACGGGCACGGATTGGAGAGCGGGTACAGCGAGGTATTGAGGCTGAGGATGTGTTCGCTGGAGAGATCCAGGCTGTCGGAAATGGAATCTATTCAGCCTGGGATGATGCTGGAGGATGACTACAACCGCGCGCGGCTGCTGATCCAGGACGCGGATACGGGTTTATATCTTCTTGGCGCGAGAGCGCGTATAGCCCAGGTCGAACACGCCGAGAGCGGACGCGAACGAGCGGAAATACGCGCCAACCTGGCGGAGACACGAGCCGAACGCGCCGAGGCTGAGGTCGAGAGGCTGCGTGAGCGGATTCGGCGCATGGAGCGAGGCTGAGGAATGATTCGCGCTTCCCGGTGGCTGTCGAGCGGAATGAGTGGGGCGTGAGCGACCACTGCCGCCCGCTGATCGAGGTCGAGGCCGGGAAGTCCCGTTCGATCAGTCCTCCACCACTACCGCCGTGCCGAACGCGAGTATCTCGGACGCGCCCTGGGATATGGAGGAGGTCGTGAATCGGGCGCCCACTATGGCGTTTGCCCCTAAGGATTCGGCCTGCTCGGTCATTCGTTGAACGGCCATTTCGCGCGACTCGGCCATCAGTTCCGTGTACTCCGGCATCTCGCCGCCAATGATGTTGCGAAGACCCGCGGTTATGTCTCTTCCGATATTTCGCGCGCGAACGGTATTCCCTCGTACCATTCCCTTCACTTCGGTTATGTTCCTGCCGGGTATGTTGTCCGTGCTGGTTATGAGCACCGTTCACACTCCTGGGGTAGCGCTGGGCCATCGGGCTGAAACTGCCTCCAGTCTAACAGAGTCCGCAGACGCGCGGTTACTCGCAAATCGCTCGATAGCCTGCGTTCGTCGCCGGAGGATTCAGCAATAACAGAAGCGCGGCGACGGGGAACTTTTCCCGTCGCCGCGCTCTTGCATGTTTGTATGCCGCTTCGCTAGTCGGCTCTGTCCTTGATGTTGATGGTCAACAACACACTCGCCGACGCTCCGCCCTCGTCAGTCGCCGTCAGCGTCAGAACATACTTCGCCTGTCCAACGGGGAACGACTCGTAGTCTTCTCCACCGCCCTGATAGGTCACGCGAGCGTTATTCGCCACTCGGAATAGCTTGTCATAGTAGGCGTTGCCGCTTATTCCGCAACCGATACATTCCGGGTTGTCTCCGCTGATCGAGTATGTGATAACCGAGTTCGCTGATCCGTCGGGGTCCGACGCGTTCAGTTTGCCCTTGGGGGTCTGCCAGCCGCGTCCGCGGTTCTCGGGCAGGTTGAACTTGTAGCCGTCCTTGGCGAACTGCGGCGGAAGGTTGTCAGACGCGATGTTGGACGCCGGCGCGAGCGCGCTCGCGCCACCCCCAAGCCCGGACGACTGAGCTGGAGCGTCCGTCAGCGTGATAGTCACGGACGCATCGGCCAGCCCGTCGTTTTCGCCACTGATCACTATGGTCTCGTCTCCCTCCCCCAAGCCGTCGGATATGGGCGTGATGGTCAGCCACGTGGTCGGACTGTAGGCGCCGGCCGCTATCATGATCCAGCGCCTGCCCTCCACAGTGTAGTCCTCTCCCTCCACCGCGCTGCCCCCGAACGTCAGAACCACCTTTTGAGCGGACTCTACCAATTCTCCAGGGTGCAGTGTCGCCTTCACAACCACGCTCTGCGCGCCGTCCGACTCACCTATCGTCAATACATCTGTGGAGGTGGAGTAGAAATCGTAGGACGCAGACAGGGTGTAGGCTTCCTTGTGTTCGTCGTCAATCACGGTAACCAGCGTGTCGGGTATATCCAGCGCCGCGTATTCCGGCGATCCGGTTGCCTCGTAGGAGACGCGGACGACCTGGTTGCCATCGTCAAGATCGTTGTCCACCGCGGTGAACGACACCTCCTCGAACAGGTCGAGCCAGTTGCCGTCCGCAGCGCTGAACGTCACCGTGCTTGTGGAAATCGTCAGACTGTCCGAATCCGATGTCAGCGTGACCGTCACGCTCCCGTTGGGGTCGGATACGAAGGTCTGAGGGTTGGAGTTGAGAGCCAGCCAGTAGGAGAAT
>JAAXHY010000139.1 GCA_012270665.1 Dehalococcoidia bacterium | reverse complement strand
CCAGGAACCACAGGATTTGATACCAGGCGACTTTCAGATCAAGAAACCTACCCGCAAGCAGATGGTACTGTTTACGGGACTCGGGTTAGGCGGCCTGGTAACTGCGGTGGTGGTCGTGGTACTGCTGACATGGGTGATATCGGCGTGGTTCGGGACTCCCGTGATACTCAGTTCGGACGAAGGGCCAGACCAGCCGATAGCCTTCCCACACACGACGCATGTACAGGAACTCGGCCTAGACTGCACCTTCTGCCACCGCGAGGTGACGACGTCGGCGCAGGCTACTATCCCGCCAGTCAACCTTTGTATGACGTGCCACCAGGCAGTGCTCGGCTCGACCGAGGAGACTCAGGCCGAAATCAAGAAACTGCGCGACGCCTTCGACGATGGCGATCCAATAGCGTGGGTGCGTGTGCACCGTGTACCAGACCACGTACATTTCGTGCACGAGACGCATATTCGCATTCTGAGCGCCAGGGACGGAGTTGAGGCGACAGCCGTATGTTCGACGTGCCACGGGGACGTTGGCGCCATGGAGAAAGTGAAGCAAGTACGAACATTGAAGATGAGTGACTGCGTGGACTGCCATCGCGACAATGCGGCACCCACAGACTGCACCACCTGCCATTACTAGAGGCTTGAATTCATCATGGGCTTGACCAGACGACAGTTCTTGACACTTACCGGCGGCTCGGCGTCCGCGGCGGCGCTGTTTGTCGCGTGTGGAGTGCCCGAAGACGAGTTGCTTGTCGAATCTCCGATTCGTATGCCTGAGGACCTGGTTTCCGGGCGCGATAACTGGTATGCCACGCTGTGCAGAGAATGTTCGACAAGCGAAGGCGTCGTCGTCCGGGTAATGGAGGGTCGCGCGAAGAAGATAGAGGGGAATGTTGATTACCCGGTGAACGCGGGCAAGCATAGCGCGCGCTGCGAGGCAAGTCTGCAGGCACTGTACAACCCGGACAGGATTCGTGGGCCACTGGTGCGCGCGGGCGAACGGGGCGCGGCGCAGTTCGAGGAGATTAGCTGGACTGACGCCATAGGCAGGCTGACTTTCCAGCTTCAGAATCTCCAGTCGAATCGTCGTCAGCAGGGGATGGTACTGGCGACCGCCCCGGGCGGAGGACACGCGGGCCTGGTTGGGCGGAGATTCACGGAGAAGTTCGGCGGCAAGTACGCTCCATACGAGACGCTGGAAAGCACGAACCTGAAGATGGCGATTAGCACGGTCTTCGGGTGGGAACGGATTCCTGATTTCGATATCGAAAACTCTAATTTCATTCTTTCCTTCGGTGCGGACTTCCTGAACACGTGGGGTTCGCCTGTGCGCTACTCTCGGGGATACGGCAACTTCAGGCAGGGCGACCGAGAGCGCGGGACGCACTATCACGTTGATTCGCGCTTCTCCATGACCTCCGCGAACGCGGACAAATGGATTCCGGTAATGCCCGGTATGGAGGGGCTGCTGGCGCTGTCCATAGCGCACGTGATAGTCGAGGACGGCATGGCTTCCGGCTCCGTCGGAGCTCTGACCGGAGGCGACAATGAAGTATTGGCCGCTTTCGCGCCTGAGACGGTGGCCGAAAGGGTGGGCGTTTCCGCGGAGAAGATCCGTGGCATCGCGCACGATTTCGCGGGTCATGGGCCAGCGATAGCGATTGGAGGCGGGTCTGCGGGAGCGCATACCAACGGCCTCTTCAATATGATAGCCATATATTCGCTGAATCATCTTGTAGGAAGCGCCGGCCGGCCGGGAGGCATTATATTCAATCCGGCTCCGCCGCTCGAAGAAATATCGGACTCCTCATCGGCGACTCTCGCCGACTGGCAGGAGACGATAGCGGATATGCGAGCGGGGCGTGTGAACGCGCTTCTGGTTCGCGGAGCGGACCCGTTCTACGGGCTTCCGGCTTCTCTGGGTATAAGGGACGCATCCTATGACGTGCCGTTCATTTGCAGTTTCAGCGACATAATGGACGACACGACCGCTATGTCGGATCTGGTGCTGCCACAGCACTCTCCGCTGGAGGACTGGGGCACGGACGCGCCTGCGTTTGGGCCGGGATATGAGGTCATCGGATTCCAGCAGCCGGTGGTGAGGCCGTTCTTCGAGAATCGGGGTTCGGAGCTTGGGACGCGCGGCTTCGCGGACGTGATTCTCACAGTGGCGCAGGGCCTAAATCTGGACCTGGAGCTCGGTGGAAGCACTTTCAAGGAAATCCTCCAGTCGGAGGCTCGGAAGCTGTTCGATCTGAATCGGGGCTCGGTGAGAGCGAACGACTTCGGTTCGTTCTGGAACGGTACGCTGCAAAGAGGCGGTTGGTGGGACACTGGGGCGCGGGCGAAGGACGTGGGGATTGCGCCGGCGGAACTGCCGGAGTTTCAGGAGCCGGAGTTCGAAGGCGGCGACAGATACGAGTATTACCTGACACCGTTCAGCCAGACGGGAATCGGCGAGGGCCAGAGGGCGCACCTGCCCTGGATGCAGGCGACTCCGGACCCAATCACGACCGCGACATGGCGGACGTGGATAGAGATCAACTCGCGTCTGGCTGAAGAACTGGACATACGCGAGGGAGACGTCATCAGAGTGGCATCTCCTAGAGGCTCAATCGAGGCGCTGGCGTACCCGCATCCCGGAGTTCCTCCCTACACGGTCTCGATTCCGTTCGGACAGGGGCACAACGCGGGCGGGCGATACGCCAAGGACCGGGGAGCGAACGTGTTCTCCATTCTCGCGCCGCTGACTGACAGCGAGTCGGGAGCGTTCGCTTGGGCCGCAACGAAAGTCAACATAGAGAAGACTGATGAGTGGGTTAGGGTGCCGAAGTTCGAGAACACTGTGCCGGAGACGCCGGTTGATCACGGCAACCACATCATCGAAATCACCGAGGAAGACAGCTAGGAGAAGTTCGATCAATGGCTGAAAGCTGGGGAATGATAGTTGACCTGGACAAGTGCACGGGCTGTCAAGCCTGCGTGGTCGCTTGTCAATCCGAAAACAACATCCCCATCAACGAAGAGGAGCACTTCAACCAGCGTCGCGCTATCCAGTGGATACGCGTGGAGCGGTACTGGGAAGGGGAATTCCCGGACGTGAAGGCGCGGTTCATTCCGATCTTCTGCCAGCACTGCGCGGATGCGCCGTGCGAGCCGGTCTGCCCGGTTTACGCGACCTATCACAACAGTGAGGGTCTGAACGTCCAGGTCTATAACCGCTGCATAGGGACGCGCTTCTGCGCCAACGGCTGCCCGTATCACGCGAGGTTCTTCAACTTCTGGGAGCCGGAGTGGCCGGAGACGCTCCGCAACCAGCTCAACTCCGACGTTTCCATCCGCAGCCGCGGCATCATGGAAAAGTGCACCTTCTG
>JAAXHY010000207.1 GCA_012270665.1 Dehalococcoidia bacterium | reverse complement strand
TTCGGGATCGTAGAAGTGCTGGGGCCTATGGACACCGGCGGCGGAAGCATAAGGAGCCACCCACATGAGCGGGACGGGACGCTAGCACAGGGTGACGAAGTATGTGAATGGCATCATGGGCCGAATCTGGCTTGAACATCACAGTCCCATCCACATCTCAAAGATGGTTCTGTCTATCGTCAAAATAGGCCCACTTACCCACACTCTAGATTGGCCCCTTGGAGTTCGCTTGCGTTTCACGTTGGCCGAACTACAAGGAAGACTCAGAAAAGGGCCGCCAGACTCGAACTATCCACTAGGACAGCCGGTCCTCGTTCAGTCGTCAAGGTTGGGTGTGTCTCCCGTCACTCCTCTTGAGATCAGGTCATCCACCAAACCGGACTCCATGCCGAGATAACGCTCCAGTACGGTCCGGCTGTGCTCTCCCAGTCGCGGCGCGGGCCCGCGGAGCCTTCCGGGGGTTCGGGACAGTCTCCACAAGACTCCGGGATATAGATACTCGCCTGTATCGGGGTGCGTCACCTTCTGGAAGAAGCCCCGCGACACGAGCTGAGGGTGGCTCGGCAACTCGTGCGACTTGTACACCGGAGCGCACGGAATGGACTTAGTCTGAGCCAGCCGAGTCACTTCGTCCGCTGTGTGACGCCCTATCCAATCCGACACCAACTCATCGAGCTGCTGGACGTTTTCAAGCCTGCTTGCCAAGTCATAGAATCGGGCGTCGGAGGCTAGGTCCGGACGGCCCATTAGCTCGCAGAGCGCGGACCACTCGCTGTCTGATCGGACCGCGATGGCGACCCAGGAGTCGTCCCCCTTGCATGGATAGTTGTTGTGCGGCGCCATCGCGTCGCTGTAGTTTCCTCTTCGCGGCGGTACCGAGCCGTTCATCGAGTATTGCATCACGCTGTCCGCAATTAGGCCGATTGAGGTCTCCTGTTGTGAGAGGTCTATCTCCTGCCCCTCCCCTGTACGAGCACGATGGTGGAGAGCTATGAGCAGCGCGGCAGTGGCCATGACCCCAGAAAAAGGGTCTGTGTGCATGATGTTGGACACCAACGGCGGGCCGTCTTCGTATCCGAGCAGGGAGGAAATGCCGGACATGGGCTCAATTGTGCCGCCGTTTCCCATGTATGTGGAGTACGGTCCGCTGCAACCGTAGGCCGGCATGCGAAGTACGATGATCGTTGGATTCACCTCGCGAAGCA
Source organism: Dehalococcoidia bacterium (assembly GCA_012270665.1). The sequence goes on along the minus strand of JAAXHY010000207.1, from coordinate 1,743 downwards.
CCGGGTAGTCGAGGCCGAGGTTTGGCAGCACTCTCGCGGAAAAGTTCTCCGCGACTACGTCCGATATGCTCACGATCTGAAGAAACGCGTTCCTGGCGTCACTGTCGTTCAGGTCGAAGGTCAAGCCGAGCTTGCCGGTGTTGACGCTGTTGTACAGAGCGTTGCGGTCGTAGGGGCGCTGTCCGGGGTCGCGGTCCGGGTACACTCCATCTCTACTAGGGACGTAAGCTCCGCGCCAGGGGTCGATCCGATCCAGAGACTCAATCTGAATGACTTCGGCGCCCATGTCCGCAAGCAACCGCGTCGCGAAGGCACCGGACCACGCTTGTGTCAGTACAGTGGCGCGTACGTGCTCTAGGGGTAGCCTCTTCGCCAACTCAGAAGACCTCTGCGTTGTGCTGTCCCCTGAGAGGAGCCGGAAGGTCCGAGACGGCTGGCGTCCGGCTCATCTTGAAGGGCGCGCCCGGCATTAGGAACTCGCCACCTCCCGGCAGTGGCGCACTTGTGAAGAAGCCACGTTCTTCCAAGTGAACGTCGTCCAGGAGGAGTCCCACGTCCAAGTTCATACCGACGAGGATGCGAAGCGGTGCAAGTTCATGGAACAACTCATTCATTGTGTATCTGGCTAGGTGAGGCAGTAGCTTGGCTTCAATCTCATGCGCGAGCCGCTCGCGGTCTGCATTTGAGGCATATCTTGGATCGTAAGCGGTCTCGGGGTCGTCGAAGAACAGCCACATGTACTCCCAGGTGGCATCATGCCGGACGTTGAGAGATACATACCCGTCTTTGCATGGAAGCAGGGGAGTCGAACCGCGTCCGGGAGACTCGCCGGAGTGCATCGCTCCCAGGAACTGTGGGGCAAAGGTCGCGGCGGCGGCTTCCTGTATGGATATATCAACATGCTGGCCACGTCCTGTGAAGTCCCTGTGGGCTAAGGCGGTCATCGCGCCCAGGAATCCACAGGCTCCCGCTTGGTAGTTGGACTCGTATCCCGGTTCTGTTAGTGGCTCTCTGTCCGGTGACCCATTCACGTAGCTCAGGCCGGATGCCGCGTAATTCACCAACTCGGTCGTATGCCAGTCGCGCCACGGGCCGGTCTGCCCGAACGAGGTGATAGAGACCATCACGAGGGCGGGGTTGTCGAGGCTGAGCGCTTCGTATCCCAAACCCATGCGCCCCATCACCCCGGGAGCGAAACTCTCTACCACCACGTCCGCCATGCTCATCATCTCTTCAACCAGTCTCAGGCCGCGCTCCGATTCCAGGTTCAGCGTTACGTCGCGCTTGTTGGCGTTCAGATAGATGAACATTCCACTGGCATCGGGATCGGGGTTGCCGCCCGGGAACGGGCTGAGCAATCGGACAGGGTCACCGGAGGGCGGCTCTACCTTTATCACGTCAGCGCCGAAGTCGGCGAACAACTTGGAGCAGAACGCTCCCGCTATGTCGTTGGACAGGTCAACGACGCGCAGGTCGGTGAGCGCGCCTCGGTGGGGCTGACTCGATGGCACGTTCTCTAGCCCCGCTGGTCGCCGAAGCGCGCGTCTCTCGCCCGCGCCCGCGCCGCGCCATCCTCCACTCCCTGCTCGGCGTCGCGCTCACGCCGGTACGCGATCGAGAGCGCGTGTGTCTGGAACGCGCTCACTATGCCGGATCGGAAGCCCATTTCGTCCTGCATCTGGTTGACCGAGAACTTGGAGATGCGAAGCGCGAAGGGTTCCTGGAGGGCTATGCGCTGCGCCA
>JAAXHY010000408.1 GCA_012270665.1 Dehalococcoidia bacterium | reverse complement strand
GGAAAAGAGACCGCATCTCTACAAGATCATATCCGAGGCGTCCGTAGACACTTTTAGGGAACTCGATTTTGTGGCGAGAGGTTGGTACTCATCCCAAGCGCTCAGGGAACTCAGCCAGTACCTCAAAGAGTTAAAAGAACAGATAAAGATTCTGCAAACCCGCGACTATCTCAGCATAACGCCCAAGCTCGAAGATATTTCTGTCGTCAATCGCTGGATTCAGAACTTTGGCGTTCCCCACTACTACTTGCAGGTCTTCTTCGATAAAGGCTATATCATTCCACTCAGAGATATTCTTGAATTGACTGCCGACCCCAAAAATGAAGACGTTATATTCTCAGTGGAACGCAACGTCAAGAATCAGGGCAAGACTACCATCAACATGAACATTCAAGTGGGCAGGGAGGTTATCAGGCGAATTGATATGCCCGAACACCAATCAGCCGTCAAGGAGCAGCAGCGAGGCAGACTTCTGTTTTATGTAACTTTCAGAGGCGGCAAAGGCTATCTGGACCCGGAGGTGTTCTCCCAGGAGGTCGCCGATGGATAGAGTTGAGAAGAGCTATCTCGATACGGTGGGAGATGATCACCGCAAGGCCTTCGGTCAGTTCTTCACGCATCCGAAAGTGGCCGACTTCATGGTTCGCTGGGTCACGGACTCGAAAAACCGCCACGTGCATGATCCTGGCTTCGGACTCGGAGCGTTCTACGACGCGGCGTCGCGATATGGCGTTGAATTCACCGCCAGCGAGATTGATTCCAGAGTCCTGAACTACTGGCGAAACGCCAATCCAGATAGCCGCATTGATATATCCAGAGAAGACTATCTTCTATCTTGGGGCAAGACTTTCGGGAATATCGTATGCAATCCGCCATACATGAGATTTCAGAAATTCAAGAATAGGGATTTAGTGTTCCACAGGGTCGAAGAGGAACTCGGAATCAAGCTGTCCGGCTACACGAACTCAGCGTCCGCGTTCCTTGTCAAGTCCTTGTCTGAACTTGAATCGTCTGGAAGGTTGGCATACATCATGCCCCTCGAATTCCTCAACACTGGCTATGGAACTCTCATCAAAGAGCGTCTCACTGACGGAGCGCATTTGGCCGCGATTATAAGTCTCGATTGCGAAAAGGACGTCTTCCCGGATTCCATAACGTCAGTGGGCATTATATTGTACGATTCGTCTTTCAGATACCCTAGTGTCAGGTTCTTCACCGCCAAGTCCATTGAATCGCTAGATTCGATTCTGGATCAAGACCCGGTATCCGAGGTTTCATACGGCCGGCTCGTCCCAGAAGCCAAATGGCTAACGTACTTTGAAGACGACTTGATATCAGTCTCCAACGAAAAGTCAACCACATTGGACTACTACGGACGAATCATTAGAGGAATCGCCACCGGCGCCAACGAATTCTTCGTCCTGAGAAGATCAGATGCCAAGCGATTGGAATTGTCGGATTCTGACTTGACTCGAATAATCAGCAAGAGTTCCCAGGCGCGAAGTCCCTTCTTTACCGACGACGATCATTCCGACCTGGTGAATTCTGACGAGCCAGCATTGCTATTCAGTCCAAACGGAGGCCCTTCTGAGAAAGCGAAAGACTATATACAGTCAGGGGCGCAAAGGGGATTCCACCAGAGATTCCTGACCAAAAGCCGGACGCCCTGGTATAAAACTGAGTCTCGCCTCCCTTCTCCGATCCTTCTCGGGGTCTTTGCCAGGGGCAAATTCAAGATAGTGCGAAACGAGTCCTCGGCGCTCAATCTAACATGCTTCCACGGATTTCAGCCAAATCTTTCAGGATTAAGTTACATAGACCATATCTTTCTATACTTGTCGTCTGCCGTAGGACAAGAGATAATATCCCTGTCCGCCAGAAGGTACGGTGACGGCCTGAACAAATTCGAGCCAAACGATCTGAATTCCGCCTCCGTTCCAAGTCCCGACGTATTCGACGAAATGCCGTTGTCGGATGTCGACAGCGCTCTTGAATATCTGCGGGAAACTGGAACCACTCCCGACTATATAGAATCATGGTTCGAAAAGTTGAAAGAGTAGAAAGTATGACCGAAGGAGACTGCAATGACCGTCCACGGACCTGCCAATGAAACAGTCCGTCTTGGGAAAGAGATTTACGAGAGGGACATCCGCCATCTCGTCGAGGCGGACCACCACGGGCAGGTCGTTGCCATTGACATTGACAGTGGAGACTATGCCCTCGGCGAAAACGCTATTGACGCATCGGAACGCCTGCGCGCCCATCACCCGGACGCTCAAGTCTGGCTAATGCGCGTCGGCCATCAGACACTATACCGATTTGGGGGAAGTTCCCTGTGGGGAGCCACGTGATAGAGGGCATCGTGAACGCCAACCTTGAAGCCATTGTAACCCTTTTCTTGAGAGGCTCAGAGGGACAGACCCAGCAGCTGGACGCTGTGATAGACACAGGGTTCAACGGCTACCTAGCCCTGCCGCCAAGGCTGGTGGCAGACTTGGAGTTGCCTGTCGTGGGCGATGGTGAAGCGGTCTTAGCCGATGGCAGAGAGGTCTCCTTCAACGTGTACGGAGTCACGACGCTCTGGGACGGACTGCCGAGGTATGTCGAGACTGGCGCGGTGGGCGATGAGCCGCTGGTTGGAATGTCAATGCTGGTTGGACATGACCTCCATGTAAGGGTCGCGGATGGCGGGCACGTGACCATAATGTCCGTGGCGGGGACATAGCATGATGCTATGACCGTGGCGCTAAGCAGAAGATATGACCAAAGGGAGTGCATTGCCAATTACAACCAATCCCGACCCCATCCGAGACATCGTCCGCGAGCTCGAGTCCCGCGACTACATCGCCGACCCCGCCATCGCCACCTCCATCTTCATGGCGCAGGCCCTCGAACGCCCCCTGCTCATAGAGGGGCGCGCCGGCGTGGGCAAGACCGAGATAGCCAATGTCATGGCGCAGCTACTCGACACCTCGCTCATTCGCCTCCAGTGCTACGAGGGCCTCGACGTCACCACCGCCCTCTACGAGTGGAACTACGCCAAGCAGCTCCTATGGATCAGGCTCGACGAGGGCAGCGGTCTCACCTCCGAACAGCGTGAACAGCAGATCTTCAGCCGTGACTTTCTACTGGAACGTCCCCTGCTCGCCGCGCTCACCCAGCCCGACAAGCCCCCCGTCTTGCTCATTGACGAAATAGACCGCGCCGACGAGGAATTCGAGGCATTCCTGCTCGAGGTCCTCTCCGAATTCCAGGTCACCATCCCCGAAATTGGCACTATCCGCGCCAAGCACAAGCCCCTGGTCATCTTGACATCCAACCGCACCCGCGACCTCTCCGACGCCCTTCGCCGCCGCTGCCTCTATCTCTGGATAGACTACCCAGATCTGGAGAAAGAACTGCGAATCGTCCGCCGCAAGGTCGAGGGCATTGACGTCAAGCTCGCCAGGCAGGTCTGCCGTTTCGTCGAGGAGACGCGGGAGTCCGGACTCGAGAAAGTTCCCGGCATATCCGAGACCCTGGACTGGGCCAAGGCAATGGTCATACTCCACTACGACCATCTTGACAGACAGGCCGTCGAACAGACTTTGGGAACGCTGGTAAAAGACGCCGACGACCTGGTCCGCTTCCGAGAAGAGACCATGGACCGCATCATAGCGCTGGTTCAGGACTAGCTCAGACCATCCTCGAGCGTTGACCAAGCCAACAGCGCGCACTTGATTCGCACGGGAAAATCGCGGACTTTCGCCAACGAACCTAAATCGCCAAGATCGGCTAATTGTTCCGGCGCAGGATCCGAACCCTGCATCATCCTGTGGAAACGGTCGGATAATCCAGCGGCCTCGTCGAGCGTGAGGCCCTTGATAGCTTCGGAGAGCATGGACCCGGTGGCCTGATTGATAGAGCAACCTTCGCCCTGAAAACCAACCAGTGAGACACGACAGTCCGTATCGAGCTTGATTTGCAGGTGTATCTCGTCGCCGCAGAATGGATTGACGCCGTCCAGTACGATGTCGGCGCTGTCCAGTCGGGTTGGGTTTCGGGGATTGCGACGATGATCCAGAATCACGTCGTCGCGATATATGTCGTCCAGACTACCCAGCGCCATCGGAGAAGTACCTGAGCGCCCTTTTTACTGAGTCCACCAAGGCGTCTATCTCGTCTTCAGTGTTGTACAGGTAGTGACTGGAACGCGCTGTCGCCACGACTCCCAGTTCGCGCATCAGCGGCATGGTACAGTGATGTCCTGTACGGACAGCGATCCCGTCGCGATCCAAGAACGTGCCGAGGTCGTGAGGATGAGCGATCTCCGAATAGAACGAGATTATCCCGCCTCGCTCCTCCGGGCCCCTCGGCCCGAAAATATCTATCTCTTCCTCGAGTTCCTTGAACGCGGCAAGCGCATGGGCGTTCAGCCTGACTTCGTGGGCGCGCACATTGTCCATCCCTATCTCACTCAGATAGTCCACCGCAGCGCCAAAGCCTATCGCGTCCGCTATATTCGGAGTTCCGGCCTCGAACTTCATGGGAAGGTCGTTCCACGTCGCCCTGTCATACCATACCTCGAGAACCATCTCGCCGCCACGCAGGAAAGGCTCCATGTTCTCCAGTATATCCCGCCTGCCGTACAAAACTCCGATCCCCGTCGGGCCAAGCATCTTGTGCCCGCTCAGGGTGAGGAAGTCGCAGTCCAGGTCCGTGACATCCACTGGCATATGTGGGGCGCTCTGGGTAGCGTCAATCAGCACGGTCGCTCCAACCAAGCGAGCCTTCGCCGCCAATTCTTTCACCGGATTCAGTATTCCGATGCCGTTAGACATGTGCACGACCGACAGCAGCTTGGTGCGCGGCGTGATGAACTCGTCGACGCGCGACATATCTAGGCTCTGGTCGTGTTCGCGCATGGGCATTATGCGGAGCATGGCGCCCTTGTCCGCCGCGACCTTCTGCCACGGCACCAGATTGGAGTGGTGCTCGTATGGCGTTACGACTATCTCATCGCCTTCCCGAATGTTCTCCTGCGCCCAGGTATGGGCTACCAGATTCAGAGATTCGGATGCGTTACGCGTCCAGATAATTTCCTCCGGGTGTTCTGCGCCTATGAAATGGGCTACCTTGGCGCGCGCGCCTTCATAGAGGTCGGTAGCTTCCTGGCTGAGTGCATGGACTCCGCGGTGGACATTGGCGTTGGAGGATTCGTAGTAGTCAACCAACGCCTGTATTACCTGGCGCGGCTTTTGGGTAGTGGCGGCGTTGTCCAGATAGACCAGGGGTTTGCCATAGACCTTCCGGGACAAGATCGGAAAGTCTTCCCGGACTTTCTGCGCGTCGAACATTTTCAGTATCCTCGAGAATCTGGGTGAGGGGGAACGGTTAGACGTCCAATTCGATGTCGTCGCCTTCCACGCGAACCGGGAAGGTGTCAACGGGAATAACCGCTGGCAGCGCCGTCGCTCGCCCTGTCGTCACGTCGAAGCGCGCGCCGTGCCTGGGGCATTCGATTTCGCACCCTTCGAGGAATCCCTGATCCAGGGAGGCTTCGTCGTGCGTGCAAACGTCATCTATGGCGAATAACTCGCCATCTACGTTACACACCGCTACCGCCCTGTCTCCGACCTCATAGACCTTCACTGTTCCGTCCGGAACTTCGGATGTCTTCCCTACTTTAATGAATGCCATTTCCAGTTCTCCTGTTCGAGTCTAAATTCGCCTGCCTGCCAGAACGACAGCCCGAGTTCCGGCCGCTCTGTCTCTCAGTATTTCCTCGCTGCGATCGACGAGATATCCAATGGTCCTGGAATCAAGTATCCGGTACACTGCTAACTCGACTTCCTGCCAGACCTCTCTCTGAGCGCAGGATGGCGCATGGATACACACTGCGCTGTCGTCCAAGCAATAAACAAGGTTCTCGGCTGCGCCCAGACATTCCATCACTTCACTTAGACGAATCTCCTCCGGGTCGAGGGCCAGCATATGCCCTCCGTGGGGCCCTCGCTGCGCCTTTACCATACCCGCCTTGCCCAGAGCGTGAAGCACCTGTGCCAGATAGGCTTCCGGTATCATCGTCCTGCTGGCGATTTCACTCGCCCGCAGAGGGGCAGCCTGCCGATGGATTGCCAGATCGACCAGAGCCCTTACTCCGTAGTCCACTTTGAGGGGTATCTGCATGTCTCCACTCCTCCCAAAGCCGTCTTTCAATTAGTCGCCGCCCTACTCCGTGGAAACCGTTCCTTTATCGTCACTTTCTATCGCCGAAGCCAGCGTATGCAGCGGCAGAGTCGCGCACTTTATTCTCGTCGGGTAATTGGATACGCTTTCCAGGATCTCCAGGTCGCCCATGATCTCGTAGTCCGGCTCAGGTCCGTCTCGGTTGGTCAGCATTTGCCGAAATTCCGAGATGACTCGCTGCGCGTTCTCTAAGCTGCGCCCCTTTACGGCTTCGCTCATCATGGACGCCGCCGCCTTGGAAATGGCGCATCCGACGGCGACATATCCGATATCGCCAATAGAATCCCCACCGTCCAATTTGAGATACAGCGAAATATGGTCTCCGCAAAGCGGATTGAAACCATCCGCCGCGCGGTCGGGCGCCTCTATCTTCTTGAAATTGCGTGGCCTGCGATTGTGGTCCATGACCACTTCAGCGTACAAGTCTTGGAGATCGTTCATCAACTCGATTCCCTAGAATTCAAACTCGTATCTCGGTATAGCTTCCAGGAAGGATCGCTCAAGATACTCGTGCAGTTCCGGGACAGCGACAGTATCTATTATCTCGGACGCGAATCCAAATATCAGCAGGCGGCTTGCCGTCTCTAAGTCCACACCTCGACTGCGCATATAGAAGACCGTATCCTCATCCACATTCCCGGCGGTGGCCCCATGGCCGCACTTCACGTCATCGGCCCAGATGAACAGGGCCGGCTTTGAGTCCACCTCCGCGTCCGGCGACAGCAGCAGATTCTTGTCCGACTGGAGCGAGTCCGTCTTGTCGGCGCCCTCTCGCACGAAGACCGTTCCACCGAACACCGCCCTCGATCTGCCCGAAAGGATTCCCTTGTAGTAGAGCCTGCTGGTGGAGTTCGGTTGTGCGTGGTCTATGTTTATGAAACTGTCCATGTGCTGACTTTCGGACGTGATGTACAGGCCGCTGAGGTCGGTTTCGCATCCGTCGCCTATAAGCGTATAAAGGTCGTGTCTACCCAGCCCAACACCCTTGTAGAAAGCGCGCGAAGAGAACGAACTGCCATCCTTCTGATGAACCCTCGCTACTCCCACGTGGTAAGACTCGTCACCCTCGTCCATGAGACGATAATGCTCTATCCTTGCGCCTTCTCCCACCACTATCTCGGCAACTGCGTTGGTAAAGTATCGCTCTCCTCCGTCATCTGTGTAACTCTCTATGATCGTCACTTCTGACTCCGCTCCTGTGACGATAAGAACACGGGGATGGGTGACGAGGTCTTCTTCGGAGCTAACGAACGCTATATGGATCGGACGCTCAACTCGCGCGCCCGGGGGGATGTAGACCAGAGCGCCATCGCCGATGAAGGCGGTGTTGAGCGCGGTAAAGCCATCCTCCTCAACCGAGGCCAAGGCGGCGAGATGCTGTCGGACGATTGCGCTGTTGGAAGCGACTGCGTTCACTAGGTTGGAGACGATCACGCCATCCGGCTCGTGAACAACGGACATAGGCGACGAGTATTTGCCATCGAGGAACACGAGTGTGTTCCAGTCCTCCTGATCTAGAGAATACAGGGGTGAGTTGCCACACCCGAGAGCCCCCGGATCATCTGGTTCTGGTAACGAAAACTCCGCCCTGGCAATAGGC
>JAAXHY010000005.1 GCA_012270665.1 Dehalococcoidia bacterium | reverse complement strand
TTGGCGCCTATGATGGTGGCTATGGCGGTAGTTCGTCCCATATCTGGGAACCCCTTAATTTAGTACTCGCTCGAACACGTAGCGGCCCAGATCGCGGTTCTCGTTGAATTCGAATCCCTCGAAGTCGCCGTTGTATCCGATTATCGGTACGTCCTGCTCATAAGGCGAGGCGTGAGAGCGCAGGCCACTGCCAGCTCCGGTGTCATTCCATGAGTCGCTCAACTCCTTTGGGCCGAACACCGTCTCGGAATCCCCAGTGACCACAAGATCGCCGATGCGGTCGTAGTTCAGCTTGAGCTCCTCGACGGCTTCGGCTCGGCTGTAAACCCTCTCGACCCCGGCTGTCTCTCTCAGCGCTTCCGCCGCATCGTCAACGCGGCTTGCGTGGCTGCGATCCATGTAGATGAACATACAGCCGCCCAGGTTGTTGTGGTGAACGACGTATCGGTCCTTGATGATCGGGACTGCCTGGGCCCCGATCCCGTGCCGGGAGAGTACGTCGTCTAAGACAACCATTCGGCTCTTTGGACTCATGCCGTGGTCCGCGGTCAGAAGAAGGGTGACGTCGGGATGCGTCTCTATCAGCGCGCCGATGGCGTCGTCGAGGATCGTGATGTGCCGCTGCGACTCCGGCTCGTCGGGAGCGTAAGTGTGCATGGCGAAGTCGGTCGTGGATATGTAAACGATGTCCGCGGGGCTGCGCTTCATAGCCTCCGTGGCTGCGCGTATCGTCCAGCCGTTCACGTCCAGTGAGTATATGGGCGGCGGCTCTCCAACCGCGTCAACAGCCCAGCCAGGCGCGCGCTCGGATGAAATGCTCACCGTGGCCCCGTACGAGAGCAGCGTCCTCAACTTGTCTTTCGAGGTCGAAAGGATAGTGGTGGCCCCCATCTCGCTGGCGCGCTGGAAGAACGTCTCGGCCAGGATGTACTCGCCCGACTCCATATATATCTCTTCGCCGGTCTCTCTGACCAAGCGGTAGTTGGAGCTTATCCCGTGCTTGGTTGGGTACTCTCCCGTTACCACGGACACGTTGTTCACGTTGGTCACGGACGGCATCATACACTTGGCGGTAACGTGAAATCCGCGCTTTGACATCTCCCTCAAATTCGGGGCGTCGCACACATCGAGATATTCGGGGTCTAGTCCGTCAATAGTAAGTAGAACAGTGGTCTTTGGCATGGAAAGTTCCTGAAGGTCCTCACTTTCTTGGAATCTGACACTAGGCACAATGCAGCGCGCCTTGATGTGTGTAATTCTATCACTATCGGGTGTGTACAAGGCTCTGGAAAGTCTCACCCTCGTATATGACAATAAGATGGACATGAATACCGTGGAACTCGCGACGGACGATACCATCATGGAATCGGATACGGTTCGGCCCAGACGCCGGTTCGGGTGGTGGCGAAAGCTGCTGCTGGGACTCATACTGCTCACCCTGTTCATCCCTCGAATGGACAGCTTCAAGATAACTCCGGTGGAGCTGATCGCGTTCGAGCATCTCTTTTCGCTCGTGGAGTGGGAGGCGACCAACTTCCCGAGGAAGTGGATCCATTCGCTTATCAATCTTGTGCCGGGACAGAAGCCCACACGCGAGGAGCGTCTGGAGTTGGTTGACGAATACCTGAAAGTGGCGCGCCTCGCCAAAAAGGAGGAGAGGCGAATCGAGGGAGCGTCCCAGTTGCGCAGTTTCAAGGGCGCCGATACGAGTCAAGTCGTGCCCTCGGATGAATACCTGCGAGAACTGCTGGCACAGAAGCGCAAACTCCAACCCGAGGCGGAGGAGAGCGTCGAGGCGGAGATCAGCGCGGCACTGTCCCAACTAGGACTGGAATCTAGAATCGGCCTGATCTGGCCCCCGGTGGACGTTCGGTTCGGCGAGCCGCCTACGCTGCTCGTCGTCTCCCCGCGCGACAAGATTGACATGACGGGCGCCGTCTTCCTCGACCCGGACATAGAGCCGTTCGAGCGCGATGAGGTGGAGAGGCGCGTCTTCGACGAGGTGAATTACGCCGCCTACGTGGACGACCTCGCGGGTCTGGCCACTTTCCCGAACATGGTGAACGACCTCTACACCACTCGCACGATCGTCAGGACGGCCGCGCACGAGTGGCTGCACTCTTACTGGTTCTTCCATCCATTCGGAAGGAACTACTTCGCCTCAACTGAAATGACGACGCTGAACGAGACCGCCGCGACATTGGCGGGCAACGAGATAGGCGACATAACGTTCGAGCGCATGGGGGGAGACCTATCCGAAAACGCGCGCCGGTACGAGGCGGCGCACAAGTCCAACCCCAATTTCACGAAGTTCATGCGAGAAACGCGAGTCGAGGCTGAGAGGCTACTAGAGGAGGGCAAGATCGAGGAAGCCGAGGAGTACATGCGAAAGCGGCAGTGGGACCTCCGTCTGCGGGGCTACTACATTCGCAAGCTGAACCAGGCGTACTTCGCGTTCCGAGGACGCTACGCCGACAGCCCCGCCTCGACCAGTCCGGTGGGAGAGCAGATGCGCGAACTCCGGTCATACGTGTCCGACATCGGCGAGTTCATGGAGGTAATATCCGGCGTGTCGAACCCCGCGGAGTTCGAGTCTCTCCTGCAGCGAATGAGGGCTCAGCGCGACGCCAAACCTTAGGGCTGTTATGATTTGATTTTCTTCAATAGAGGGTTTAGGACATTTCTCGCTATCCACGATACTGCGGGAACACATACGGCGTCGCCAAAGGCGTTGAGACATTGGCGTTCAGTATTGGCTACGATTGGAAATTCTTCGGGGACACCCTGCAAACGTGCGTACTCCCGTGCAGTCAACGTTCTCATATGGATCGAAGCGTTGCCCGCTGCTACAAGAAACTGTTTTCCACTACCACCGACGGCGGTCCGCAAGCATCCGGCGATATCGTCTGAACGAACTTCCGCCCTCTGTCCGTCTTTGCGGCGGCGGCGGAAGAATGTCCTGAATTGGATCCGACTGTATTGAGACATACTCAATACCCTAGCCCTATGTGCAGGGGACATCATGGCGATATGCTTGTCAACCTTATCTTCTGGCCACCATCGAGGATCGTCCAGAGGGATTTTCTCTACGATATTGTCAGAGAAGCCCTTATTTCTGTGTGGTGGGGGTTCAGGAAGGTTTAAGTATCCCCAGTTTATGTCATCGCTATAACGCATGATAAGATATTCTAGGCGTTTGGGCATAAGCAGTTTGGACCTGAACAGGAAAGACACAGGGTCTCCGTGTTCCGCTGATGATCTGAACGCTACCATGAAGATTCTAGGACGACTCTGAGGAACGAATGAACGGGCGTTTAATGAAAAGACATCACACTTGTAGCCAAGTTTGTTGAGAGATTTCGCGGTTATATAAAAATCTTCTCCTTGATTGGAATACAGCCATCCATTCACGTTTTCTAGCAGGACAATTGAAGGAGCGTGTTCACCCTGTTTTTCCAGCAAATCATAAAACCCCCAAAACGCACGAGAATGTTTCCCATTTATACCACCAATTTTGCCTGCCAGCGATAAATCCACGCATGGAAACGAACAAGTGGCGAGTGTCGTAGCCGGCACCTCATGTTCGGAAACATTGAATACATCCTTCACTTCGTACTGCTCTGAGAAAAATCCTTTATACAGTTGAGCGCGTTGATTACTCCAGTCGTTGGCATAAATGACTTTCCAACCTTCAGCTTCAAGCCCCATGCGGAATAACCCTATACCCGCGAAGTATTCGGCGACGGTCATTTCGAGATCTTCGGTAGAGTAGGCTGAGAAGACATTCGATTTCGTTGACATGGCATTCATGTGTCCCCCAAAGCTCTAGGAGTTTCTATCTGAAGGGATAGGTCGGTTTCCACTTCAGATAGCCTTCCGTTATATTCCGCAATAAGCGACTTTATGCTTCTTGCTACCTGTTCGCTTGAAAATTCGGACAGTTCTTCGATGTTTTGAGAAACAAATGATTCAATAGACTCAACCGAAACCAGGTTGTTCATCTCTAGCTCAGAGATTTGTCTTGACCCAGCCAGAGCACTATCTGGGACAAGCAGAAAAACCCGATAGCCATTATCCAGGTTCCGAAGACACTTATCGTAGTGCCCTCTATTGGGAGAGACAGTTACGTGAAAAATGCAATCGTTTATCTGAAAATCACCTTGTTCGTCGGTTTGCTCGTCAGCTGCGCTGGCCGCCGAATTTCTTATCTTATATTTAGGAAACCGCAATGCAAGCTTCGCTCCAACCATGTATTCCGCAACTTCACCAGCTTTGTTTCGATTTCGGGCGGCTTCTATAATCTGACTCACTATCTCACGCGACGTAATATCCCGACGGTAATCGAAAGTAATCTTTCCCGCGTTTAATATGTCCTTGGCCCTATCAGCCAAAAACGCCTGCATAAGACCGATTTCATAGTTCCTATCCTCGGTTGTAAGGCTTCCAAGACCGGCGTAGTCCAATGCTTTCAT
>JAAXHY010000403.1 GCA_012270665.1 Dehalococcoidia bacterium | reverse complement strand
CGCTGGTTCGGCCAAGCGCGACAGAATTCGCGCTGTTCTCCCGTGAGAATCGCGCCAGGCTCAGCATTCACGAACAGCTTGGGGATGTCGCTCTCCGAGAGCCACGAGGAGTAAGCGTCAACTATCTCCACAACGTCGGCTGGCTCGCCGTCCAACGGAATGTCTCGCGGCCACGAGAGCGTGGGCCGGCGCGACTCGCCCGGCTCCAGGTAGGGCTTGCGATAGACGTCCATTTCGTCACCACCCAGGTCTCGGATGATGCTGCCGGGCAGCACCCGCTCGACGAATACATTGTTGTCCAGGACCATGCGCTCGCCGGCGTCGGAGCGAAATCCTTGGAAGACGCGGCGGGCGGCCTCGGGCCACTGGTCCCAGGTAAGGCTCTGGACGATTGCCTCCATGTAGGCGATGCCGACGACGCGCTCCGGGTACCTGTGCGCCCAGCGGAACGCCAAAGCCGAGCCCCAGTCGTGGCAGACCAGCGTCACGTCACGGTCGAGTCCCAGCGCGTCAAACCAGGCGTCCAGATATCGCGCGTGCTCGACGAACCTGTAAGCGCCGGAAGGCATCTTGCCCGAATCGCCCATGCCGACGAGGTCGGGAGCGAGGCAGCGCGCGCCAACGCTGACGTGAGGGATTATGTTGCGCCACAGGTAAGAACTGGTCGGGTTGCCATGCAGAAAGACGACGGGCGCGCCGCTTCCGGTGTCCACATAGGATATCTGAGTGTCGAGTACGGAAACGCGCTTTCGGGGATGAGGATCTGCGGATGATATGGGCATGGAGATGTGATCCTAGAAGATGCTGACGACGCGGCTGTCGTCGGTTTTGCCTATGGAGTCGGCGCCGACTCCCGTTCACTCAAAGATCTAGAAATCTCATCTGAGACTCCTAACAACGCACCCTTTATCAGACCGACTTCGCAGATGAGAGTCTTCACATCGGCGTCAATCGTTTCGAGACGCCTCTCCAATGTGCGATTATCCTCACGCAGGCGAGCTTCTAATTCCTGATCATCCTCCCTCATACGCGTCTCCAATGTGCGATTATCCTCACGCAGGCGCCTCTCCAATGTGCGATTATCCTCACGCAGGCGCCTCTCCAATGTGCGGTTATCCTCACGTAGGCGCCTCTCCATAGCGACATTCTGCCGCCACTGAAATCCCATGATGGTAATGCCCATGCCAATAACCACCAGGATAATCGTAACCAGAGACCAGTCGAGCATATTGTCGTCTTCCGCTTCTATGGTAAGGTAGGTCGCCCTAGTTGACAACCGCCCCACAACTCTAAAGCCATAGGTGAAAGAAAGAAAAGAGGGCGCACCCCCTTCAATATGGATGAAGTGACGGTTAGTCGTCGTACTGGGTGGTTTCGCTGCCGGTTCCCGTCAGGGAGATGTGGGAGAAGTCTTTGTTATCAACGGCGCCATGCCAGTGCTTCTCGCCGGCCGGGATGAAGGCGGTGTCTCCCTCTGTTATGACTATCTCCTCGTCCTCAGTGGCGACTATGCCCTCGCCGCCGGTTACGAACAGCACCTGGTCGGTGGTGTGGGAGTGGAACTTGTTCTTCGCGCCGTCGTAGAAGTTGACCTGGGCGAAGTTGAAGAAGTCGCTCTGCGCGCCGACTATAGGCTGGCGACTGACCGGACCGCCGTAGAACAGCGGGGCGTTCGTCGCGTCTTCTTCTGGGACTGAGCCGTTCTTGATTACTTCCATGGTGTTTCTCCTGGTTGCTGGTGATTAGTGGTTAGTTTTCAGTATTCAGTTCACCCTCACCTCGGTCCTCTCCCATCGAGGGAGAGGACGGTTTCTCCTACGCTGCCGATTCTGGGATGGCCTTTTAAGGGTCAAAACTCAGCCTTGTTTGCCGCTGCGGGAGCGGAGGTTGGCGGCGGCGCGCAGGTAGATTCGTTCGAGATCTTCGGGGCGCTTGTCGGTGTTGATGAGTACCATGACGCGGATACAGCGTTCCTGTCCACCCGGAACGTCCATCTCGTAACCACACATCATCGCGACCTCGGTCCAGCCCATATGCACACGCGCGGCGACGGCCGGAAACTCGGCGTCGAGATCCTTTGTGGTGCTGAATGTGACGGCGGCTATGTCGTCAGTGTCGACGTCGTTAGCCTCGACGAGTTTCTCCAGAAGTTCGCGTGTGGCGTCCAGGATAGCTTCTTTGGTGTTGGAGTCGGCGGTAGTCGCGCCTCGAAGTCCTCTGACCTTGCTCAATCTAGCTGCCTCTGCCGTTGGTTCCTTTTAGTGAGTGTATGAAGTCTCGCGCGGTGTCGAGTTTTCTGTCTTCCGGCGCCCTAACTATCGCGTCCAAAAGCGCGCTTGCCAAAATAGCCCCGTCCGCGTAAGTGGCGATCTCCTCAAGGTGTTCCCGCCGCGATACGCCGAATCCGACCAGTAAGGGAAGGTCGGTATATCGCCTGATGCGTTCGACGAGACCGGGCGTCGACTGTGAAACCGAACTGCGCGCGCCGGTGACCCCGGTAAGGCTAACGCAGTATATAAACCCGCCCGCCGATTCGCAAGCGTCGCGTATTCGCTCGTCGGAACTTGTGGGCGCGAGGAGCGGGATGAGGTGGATGCCGTGATCCGCGGCCATTCCTGAGAGTTGCGCGGCTTCCTCGGTGGGCAGGTCTGGGACTATCATGCCATCCATGCCGGCGGTGGCGGCATCGTCAAGGAATCTTTCGAGGCCGTATCGGAAAAAGGGGTTGTAGTAGCCCATGAGTATCAGTGGGGATTCGACTCCGCCGCATCGGAGGCTCTTCACGGTCTCGATGCACTTGGAGACTGTGACACCGTTCTGGAGCGCATGGTAGCTCGACATCTGCACGGTGGGGCCGTCGGCGAGCGGATCGCTGAAGGGCACGCCAAGTTCGAGCATATCGCTACCGGATTCCAGGAGGACGCGGGCAAGCGATTCGGAAGTGGGAATATCGGGGAAGCCGACGGTGACGAATGGGCCGAGCGCCTGCTGTCCGTTCTCGCGGAGTCTGCTTAGCGTTGTGTCAATTCTGTTGGTCATTTCGGACGCTCCTTTATATCATCCCCAGTCCGTTCGCAACCCTGCTCTCGATTCCGGGCAGCGCGTAGTAGGCGGCCAGCAGCGCGAGCAGGTTCTGGGCGGAGTGAGCGGCTATGGGTATCCATATTGATCTGGTCACATGGTACACCAGCGCGAACAGGATCCCGGTAACGAATATGGGAATAATCGTGGCTAGTGAGAAGTGTACTACCGCGAAGAGGAACGCGCTCGCGGCGATCCCGACGTACAGCCCGTATCTTGCGGCGATGCCGGCGAACAGGAAGCCCCTGAAGAACACCTCCTCCACGAATGGTACCCACACGCCCAGCGCTAGGACGGATGCCAGCATGAGCGCGCCGTCTCCGGCGACTTCGATGGGAAGCGGCTCCGGCATCAGAGCGTCGTATCCCAGTTCGGATACGATGAAGCCGTATGCGCTGGTGAAGGCAAGGCTTCCCAATAGAGTGGTGGCGGCCAGAAGGAATACCCGTCCCCCGGAGGGCAGTCGCACTCCGACGACATTCCAGGATAGACGGTACTTCTTGGCGACTATCAGCCATACCGAGAACAGCAGGACGCTCTCGACTATGGCGGCCAGCCATGCCAGGCTGGACAGGTCTCCCTCCCACCGATTCGCGGCGGAGGCGCCGCCTATCGCCAGGAAGAATACGCCGAATGCGCCGAGGCTGATGGCGGAGGCGAGAACCATGTCGCCGACGCCCCAGCGCACTTCACTGTATTCGTGTCCACTCGTCACTCTGCGCCGCCTTACGCGTCGAATTGTATCCGTAGCTGTATCAGCTCTTGAGCCATTCCACGTCACCGTGTAAATCGTCCGGGTGTTCCTTGGAAGCGAAGACCTCGTACTTACCCTTCTCGGTGGTCAGGTCGCCCAGATCGCCGTGTCCCGGGAAGAATGTACCTATACCATCGAGAGTGAACAGCCTGCTCGTGATGCTCCCAATAAGCTGCTTGAGGTTCTCGGGGCTCCCTGTCCTTCCAGGGCCGTTTGGAAAGAGGGTGTCTCCGGTGAATAGGTGCGGGCCGAAGGTGAAGCAGGTGGAGCCAGGGGTGTGTCCGGGGGTATGGATGGCGGTGAGAGTGACGTTCCCGACGCTGATCTCGTCGCCGTCGGCTATCCTGATCTGGGGCGCGCTGGAGAGCGCGTCCGCGTCGTCTTGCCCTATACCTACGGGCGCTCCGAGCGTGGACGCCACTTCTTCGAGTCCCTCTATGTGGTCCCAGTGGTTGTGTGTGATGAGGATCGTCTTTACATCGGTCTGCTGCGCCGCCTGGATGAGCGCGCCCGGGTCGGGGGGAGCGTCTATCACGATGCTCTCGTTCGTCTCGGGACAGACCACTAGATAGGCGTTGTTTCCATAGGGGCCGCACTGAAATATGTGAATTGCTACTGAGTCATCTTGGAAGTGGACCGTCATATGTGCCTCCCGGTCGGTATTGTTTCGCAGGTGATTATAGCAATTTAGCCGTTGGTCATTGGTCTTCAGCAGTCAGTTGGTATAATTTGGCAGGCGGAAAAGTCCGCGATGCGAGAAAGGCGGAGGTCTTCGGATGGGCGAGTTCGGGCTGAATGTGAAGATGGATACAGGCGGGAAGCGCGTGGAGCTCGAATGCGAGCATCAGAACGGGCTGCTGTACGTGGTGCCGGCCGAGTCGTCGTGGGTCTGTTCGGAGGAACTGATGCACGCGCACGCGATGGCGGGGTTCTTCAGGCAACTGGTGGAGCTGGAGGACGAGCGGGTGGAGGAACTCATGCAGCGTTGGGGCTTATACTACCGTTCGAGACCGCTGGCGGAGGATACGACGGATTAAGTTTCAGCCTGCATACACAGGTTGGGAACTAGAATGCAATTTTATCCGCTCTGACCCTTTCGGTTTCTACCCTGCTTATATACTCGCAGAGGGCGAGGTTGATCTCTTTCTTATAATCGCGGCCATCTCGGGCATTCGCTTTGAACCAGGATACGACATCCGCATCCAACCGCAGGGTAACTCGCTGTTCCACAGGCCGGTAGAATACGCCCCGCTTGGAGTTTGACCAATCAAGAGCCTCGGGTATGTCATCTGTATCAATCTGATCGTCAGGCAATCGTTCAAGCGCCGCAAGTTCGTCCCTTTGCGCTTTCGTCAAATCAGAATTCACCTTCCTCATAAGCGTTCCTTTCCTGCCTGGTCGCCTTTCGCGCACTCACAATGCGTCCTGTCTCTTCACCGCTTATAGAGTCAATCTCAGCCCAAGTGTGGATTACAAACAGAGTCATTGATCCTACCAATCCCACAGTTTGCCAGCGTCGCTCGTGTGGAAATGGGTCTTCGCGTGTCCTTGCAAAGCGGGGCGTCAAAGACAAGTTCCGCAGTCTCAAAACTGAGTCCATGCTTCTGACGATTTTCTAGATCCTTATCCGGACCCCAAGTCCAATTCAATCAGACTACCTTGATGCCATAACAATGTAGCCAAAACCTATACAGACGCAACTCCAAGAAAAAAGAGCCAGCGTTTCACGCGCCGGCCCTCATATCTCTATCTGGTCAATAGCCCAACGCTAGAAGTCGTCGTCCGCGCCGGCGATGTCGGCAGTAGGCGAATTGATGATCCTGTGGATGACGGGAGCGAAGGCTTCGTCGTCCCCGGGCTCGGTGTCGTCGTCGGACCAGTCTTTGACGGCGACCGCCGCGAGTTCGCGCTCTTCGTCGTCCCCGTCCGCGACCTCGTACCCCATGACCGCGCTCGGCACATAGACCCTGTAATCGGCTCCGCCGCGCGACGGGAATGATACTATGCCCGACTGGGCGGGCGTCTTGTAGGTCTCTCTTATGATGACCGCCAGTTCGCGCTCCTCCACGCTGGTCACCGAGGCCTCGTAGAAGTTGCCGCCATTCGTCAGACGCGCGATACGGGTCCCAACTCTTGGTTCGACCTGGCCCACATAGGCGCCGGCCTCGTCCTTTACTATCAGGCCCGACCCGGCGGGTTCGAGTTGCACCATGTCCCCGGGCGTGAGTTTTGCGAGAGCGCCGGGCGGCGCCAGCTTTATGAGAGACGTGACGCCGGCGTTTCCGCTCTCTTCCAGGAAGGTCTGAGACCTGCGCGAGTTCGTCTTGGCTATTCTGGGAGCGTCGGCATCAGACAGTTTCATTAGTCTGCTGAGATTCTTCTTAGCGATTGCATTGTTGGGCGAGAACTTGAGCACCGAGCGGAATGCTTCCTGGGCTTCTCTATTGCGCCCAAGTTCACTCAGCGCCTTTCCGAGTCGGTTGTACGAGCCAATGTCCTCGGGAAAGTCGCGCGCGATGGTCTGGTTGACCGCGACGGCCTCTTCCCACCTGTTTTTCATCGCAAGAGCGACGGCCTTCTTGGCCCTGTCGTTCTTTATTTTTTCATTCAGCGTGCGAGCGCTCATCTCTAATCGCCTCTCTGAAGTATCTTGGAATTTTATCGTATAAGTAAAAAAAGCAACAAGACATTTTAGGCCAAAATTATAATCTTCTCAACCTTAGTAAAGTCAATTTCCAGACGGCCTCCACTATTATGTTCAGAGACATCTTGGACTTACCCTTAGTCCGGTCAATGAAGACTATGGGATGTTCCAACACGACATACCCTTTGGACTGGCACTGAAACGCGACTTCCGACTGGAACCCGAAGCCCCTGCATCGAAATGAGTCCATGTCGAGAGAGCCCAGCGCGGAGGCGGTGTACACCTTGAATCCGGATGTCACGTCCCTGACCCTGAGGCCGGTTACGAACCGAATGACGTAATTGCCAAAAGCGCTGAGCAGACGCCGTTTGAGCCCCCAGCTCGGATCTGAGCCGCCGCCTTCGGTGTAACGCGAGCCGACCACCACATCGGCCCCCCGCAGTTTGCGAAGCATGGTCGGCAGGTGATCCGGCGCGTGAGACAGGTCGGCGTCCATTTGCGCTACATAGTCGCAGCCGTCATCCAGAGCCCTGGTAAATCCGGCCACGTATGCGGTGCCAAGGCCGAGCTTGGCTCGCCTGGATATGATCTCTATCCTGCCGTCGTGTTCGCCGGACAAGCGATGCGCCACGCGCGCGGTGCCGTCCGGCGAGTTGTCGTCCACGATGTAGAGGCGCATCCCGTCTATGCCAAGCGAAAACAGGCGACTGACCAGTTCGGGCATATTTGCCACTTCGTTATAGGTTGGCACGACAACGGCGACTTTTGCGGTAGGCATTCACATTCACCGGACTCAATCTGTCGGCAGAGAGCGTACTTTCAACGATACCTGCCCAGTATATCTCTGAGTCTTATTAGAAACGTGTCTTTCACCATATCAACAGTGTCCACGCCGGGCCTGACCTTGCTCCCGGTCTGGTAGCGCCACTCGACCGGCATCTCCACGACCGAGTAGCCCATTTTGAGCGCGAGATACAGTATCTCGACGTCGAATCCCATTCGCTTGGTGCGCTGACGGCTGAAAAGCCGGTTCGCCGCCTCCTCGCTGAAGCACTTGAACCCGCACTGAGTATCCTGGAAACCCCTTACGGCCACCACTCGAATGACCCAGTTGAATACTCTTCCCATGACGTGGCGATACGGCGGCTCGTTGAGACGACGCGCGCCCGCTATCTCACGCGAGCCTATGACGACGTCCACTCCCGCGTCCATCTTCTCCATAAACCTGTCGAGCCATTCGATGGGCATCGCGAGATCAGCGTCGCACATGAACCTGTACCTGCCGCGAGCCTCCATCATCCCGGCCCTGACCGCCCATCCCTTGCCGAAGTGTTCCCTGTGGAGCAGCCGGATTCCGTCATTATCCTGCGCGGCGCGGCTCACGAGACCTGCTGTATCATCCGCGCTGCCATCGTCAACGACGAGTATCTCCCAACTGTACGTCTGCGCGCTCAGGTAGGCGACGGTCTCATTCAGCGTCGAGACGATCCGCTCAGACTCGTTGAAAGCGGGAATGATTACAGATAGGTGTGGTCTTTCGGATGTGTCCACCGCATAGTCCCAGTCCGGATCGCTGTGGAGACCGGCGCCCGCGTCCAGCGTACTACCGCGGAGAGACGATGTCGAAAGCGGTGTGAAGCGCGCGGGACGCCACTCCCACCTGCTCTTCGGACACGATGCAGGTGATACGTATCTCGGACGTGGTTATCATCTCGATGTTTATACCCGCGTCTGCCAAGGCGCGGAACATCGTGCTCGCGTATCCCGGTGCGTCCTGCATACCGGTGCCCACGATGCTCACCTTGGCAAGTCCCAGAGAGGTCACGACATCGTCGCTGTCCATACCCTTGGCGACCTGGCGGACGACGCTCTCGGCTCTCGCGAGGTCGTCGCGCTTGACCGTAAACGTCAAGTCTGTCTTGCCTCCCGCGCTGGCGTTCTGGACTATCACGTCAACACTAATTCCGTCCGCGGCGAGCGGCTCGAACAGGCTGGCGGCTATGCCCGGCCTGTCGGTTACTCCCTGCACGGTTACCTTGGCGACGTTTGTGTCTGTGGCTATGCCGGACACACGGTTTCTAATCTCACCCACATTCTTGTTCATATCAACTTCACCGTGAATCAGCGTACCCGGCGCGTCTGAGAAACTGGATGCGACCAGTATGGGCGTGTTGTACACCATGCCAAGCTCTATCGAGCGCGGGTTCATCTTTGCTCCGTAGCTGGCAAGTTCCAGCATCTCTTCAAAACTAATCTCGTCCAACTTGACCGCGTCGGACACCAGGCGGGGATCCGCGGTGTATATGCCCTCCACGTCGGTATATACCTCGCAGCGACTGGCATCCAGGGCCGCGGCCAGGGCTATCGCGGTGAGATCGGACGCGCCGCGCCCGAGCGTGGTCGTGTCCATATCCGGGGTGATTCCCTGGAATCCGGCGACCACGACTATCTTGTCCTTGTCCAGTTCGTTCGTTATGCGCTGCGGGTCGAGTTCTGCTATCTTTGCCATCCCGAACCGGGAATCGGTTCGTATCCCTGCCTGCGCGCCGCTCAGGCTGATCGCCTTATGCCCCAGCGACATGAGCGTCATGGCAACAAGCGCGCAGGAGCGCAGTTCGCCGGTCGAAAGCAGTACGTCGAGTTCGCGGCGGTCCGGGCTGTCGGACACATGGGAGGCGAGTTCTATGAGTTCGTCCGTGGAGTCGCCCATCGCGCTGACCACCGCGACGACGCTGTTTCCGGCCTCTTTCGCGCGAGCAATGCGGCCTGCCACGTTCTTTATCTTGTCAGCGTCGGCAAGCGAGCTCCCGCCATACTTCTGTACTATCAGGTCCATTTCTTATGGTGTATCCGCTGCTGGAGTCGGAGATTGAATATCTCCACTATGAAGGTTTAGCGCGGTGGAAGGTCGAATGTCAAATCTGGCGGATTCCGAGGCGCGGAGTCCGGAAGGTCAATTACGATGGAAGGCTAGAAAATATCGCTCAAGTTGACACTGAATCCTTCCAGGACAGTCGAGGCGACAACCTGTCCGTCGCCGTATATCCCTGAGACATCATAGTCGTCTCCGCGCAGGATCATGAGCCATACGAGCCTGGCGTCGGGCGCGACTATCCAGAACTCCTTTACGCCGTGCTCTGCGTAGAGTTCGCGCTTGCGGGTCCAGTCCAGGCTGGCGGTGGACGGAGAGAGTATCTCTACTACCAGGTCAGGCGCGCCCTGTACATTGGCCTCAGTGATGATGTCCAGCCGCTCTTTGGAGACGAACAGCAGGTCGGGCTGAACCACGTTTGTTTCGGTCAGATAGACGTCGAA
>JAAXHY010000203.1:3555-8105 GCA_012270665.1 Dehalococcoidia bacterium | reverse complement strand
ACATCCGCGCCCATCAGCCGGGCCGCGTACAGGTGTCGTTCGGGATTGGTAGGGGCCGTGTACCTGAACACGGCGGGCGCGTTGAGAATCACGCTCATACCGTGCGGCACGATGGGGTGATCGTCCGGGTAGCCCTCCGGGACATACTCGCGGACCATCCCGGACACTGGGTACGACATCCCATGCGGCAGATGGCAGCCCGCGTTCCCGAATCCCACGCCCGCGAACGTCGCCGCCAGCATCATGTTCGAACGCGATTCGATGTCGTCCGAGTCTTTGACAGCGCTGACCATGTTGTGCGAGACCATCTCGATGGCGCGCGTGGCCCACACGTCCGAGATCGGATTGGAACCCTGGTACGACGGCCTGAGTCCAGGATTAGGCGGAGCTTCGCGGTAGCTGAACGGTAGCGCGGTGTAGGACTCCAGCCCATGGCACAGCACGTCGAAGCCGCTGCAAGCGGTGACCATTCCGGGCAGCGTGCGGCTGTTCTCCGGGTCAACTATGCCCATGGTTGGCCTGAGAGCGCGGTGCGCCAGACCCGTCTTCGCCTTCATCTCCAGAAGGTCGAATATCGCGACACCGGTGGTCTCTGAACCTGTGCCCGATGTGGTGGGCACCGCTACGTGCGGCTTCAGTGGCCCCGGGACCGGCTCCCCCAGTCCGATAGGCGCGTTCACGTATGTGAGGAAGTCGGCGGGGTAGGTAGAGTACAGGTTGGCGGCCTTGGCCGTGTCCATACTCGATCCGCCTCCGACGGACACGAAGGCGTCGAAACCGCCGTTGGAAGCGAACTCTATCGCCTCTTTGAAAGACTCGTCCGTCGGCTCCACCTCCACCCGGTCGAACAGGACCGCATCAACTCCCTCCGCCTCCAGCGACTCGAGAACGACCGCCACCGGCTCGAGGCGTGCCATCCTGGGATCCGTCACGACCATCACACGCTTCGCGCCCATTCGGGCGACCTCATAGCCGGTCTCTCGGGTGACGCCGGGCCCAAATTTGATCGCCGACGTGTCTATGGAGAATGCTGTCTCCAGTTCATGGTGGATCATTGGGAATCATCCTTATGTATTGCGTCCAGCAATTCAGTTCTGGCCAGACGTGAGAATTTGCGGTCAAATGTGTAAAGCGGCTCCGCCCCTGCCCGTTGCGCGGCTATAAGAATCATGAAGTCAGAGAAGTCAGCGATTCCTTGCCGATAACCCATTGCGGCCCGAATCACGTCATCGTCAGCCTCGATGACCAGTCCCTCGGTGTGAGTCAGCTCCTCGACGATTATCGCTATCTGATCTCTGGACAGATGATATGCTCGCTCCAGAACCCACACAACTTCGAGCATGACTTCACGGCAGACGAACCCCGGACGCTCGGGCGATAGGCTCTCTAGGAGTATCCGGGATGCCTCTGCTTGCTCAGCGTTGTCTCGCACAAGGTAGCGCACAAGGACATTGGTATCTAAGGCATCAATCTTCCGTACCGACTGCCTCGGATATTGCCTTCTCCATATCCTCCAGAGTGACAGGAGCGCCATCGTACTGAGCGATACCGAACAGGTCGGATACGCACTTCCCCATCAAGTATTATGTAACGGATGCGGTCTCCCGGCTCGACTCCCCAAACCTCTCTTATGATTTTGGGCAATGTCGTCTGACCCTTTGCGGTTATTCCAGATTCAATCATGGACAAACCACCTAATCCTTACATATCCAGTATAGAAAGACGTATATATAATAGTAATGAGAATATCTAAACTGCAAGCCTGAGAACTGGATTACACTCTTAGTACTCTCAGCGCCTTTGAGGAGAAAACATCTTGACCTCAGTCCTCATCGTTGTGTTCGACGGGCTTCAGCCCGCGCAGATTCGCCCCGATCTAATGCCAAACCTATCACGGTTCGCGGGCGAGGGCATCTTCTTCGAGAATCACCATCCGGTGTTTCCGTCGGTTACGCGCATCAACGCGGCCAGCATGGTCACCGGACGATATCCGGGCGGGCATGGGCTGGCGGCGAATACGATGGTGGCGCGTGACTACGACCCCGCGCTGGTCTTCTCGGCCTTGGAGCCGACGCTCGCTGACATGGCGCGCAAGACTAGTGGCGTACTGCTCACGCCCACACTGGCCGACATACTCTCCGGCTATGGGCTGGAATACACCGCCATCGGAGTCGGGACATCCGGCAACGCCTATGTCCACAACCCGAAGGCCGATACATCCGGCGGCGCGACGATTCACCCGGATTTCACGCTGCCTTACTCGTTCAACGAGCGCCTCGTGTCCCGGTTTGGAGAGTGGCCGGATGAGACCCAGCCGAACACGCCACGCTTCTGGCATGCAATCCGCATCCTGACCGAGCATATCCTGCCGGAGCGCCAGCCCGCCGTCGCCTTGATCTGGTCGTCTGAACCGGACAAGGCCCAGCACGCGCACGGAGTCGGAGCCGAGATGTCGGACCGCGCCATACGCGAGGCGGACGAGGGATTCGGGCGGATAATAGACTGGATCGAGACGAATGGGCACTCCGATACGGACGTTATGATCGTGTCCGATCACGGCTACTCGACGATACGCGGGGTGGTGGATGTCGAGTCGCACGTCAGAGACGCTGGATTTTCGGAGAGCGACGTGTTGGTAGCGGCCAACGGTGGGAGCGTTCTGTTTTACACCCGTGGCGAAGAAACGACATCGAGACTCGCGGCGCATCTGATGTCTCGACCCTGGTGCGGAGCGTTGCTGGCGTCCGAGGCGGCGGGAGAAATAGAAGGCACGCTTTCAATGTCTCTGGCAGGATGCGACGGACCGAGGGCGCCGGAGCTCGCTATGTCGTTTGCGTGGGACTCTGAGACCAACGCCGCAGGATACGATGGGTTCGTCTATTCCGGGGGAGGCACGCGAGGGCTGGGACAGCACGGCTCCATGAGCAAGCACGAGATGAACAATACCTTGCTCGCAAGGGGACCAAGCTTCAAGTCGCAGAAGCGGATCGCGTCGCCGACCGGGAACGTGGACATAGCGCCGACGGTCTTGAATCTGCTGGGCCTGCCGATACCCGAGGACATGGACGGACGGGTGATAGTCGAGGCGTTGGTCGGTGAGCCGGAGGCGGCAGAGTGGAGAACATGGACTCATACGTCCAAGAGAATGATCGAGGGCGGAGCGTATCGGCAGGAGGTTACGCTGTCGCAAGTGGGTAAGACGGTCTATATGGACTCTGGCAGGGGGTGGCGGGAGTGAGAAGATGCGCTTAGGCAAACCCTAATCTCAGCCCGGCGAGCGCAGGATAATCCTCAGGAACAGGATTACCATACCTATCCTCAGCGTGATCATGCCGCCTATCATTAGGTTGCGAAAGGCGTTAAATTCGGAACGCAACCCTTTCGACAGTCCGGTCGGGCCGGTCAATGGCCCTGTCGGTACGCTCGAATCCGGCTCTCATATCTTCGCGAATGCTCGTGGTTTCCGCGACAATGGCTCTATCTACACGGTCAAATCCGGCTCTCATATCTTCGTGCAACTCGCCCAAGCGTATATTGAGTTGTTCGCCGCGCGCTTCCTCACAGGCTATCCGTTTTTCCAAAGTGGCGGTCATTCCGGAGCCTCCGAGAGCCGGTGGGCAAGTCTTTCAGTATAGACCTGCCCACTGATTATATCCTAATCAGGCTATGCAGGTTGAAACTTGGGAAGCGAAATCTCATCGGTGATGTCCTCGAAGACCACCTCGAGCGGCATACCTATCTGGAGCTTCTCGGGTGTGGGGTCGTCCATAACGATGTTGGTCGGCATGATAGGGCCCTCTTCCAGTTCAACCATAGCGGTTACGAACGGCACGTCGCCGACGAATCCCGGATGCGGCGCCCGGTGCACTATGGCGTAGGTGTACAGAGTCGCCTTGCCGCTTGCCTTGATCCAAGTGGTGTTCCTGGAGAAAGTGATGGGCGAGATGTCTCTGGGATAGAAGTACGCCTGCCGCGCATCGTTGTCATACCTGAGCCACAACTCGTGCTCCTTGCACTTCTCCCAATAGAAGTCAGACTCCACTTGCGGTACTGGGACAGGCTTGTTGTATCCAGTTGTCATTGCAATCTCCTGGTAGTAGTCGGTTCGGAATTGCCGCTTATTCATTCGATGAGGCGGCAACCGTCCCTATGTCAAGACTTTAGTCAATGCCCAGAACGACCGTGCCGGTAGAGGACAACGAGCCGCCGGTGCCGTTGATGAGGCACAGCTTGGGATCGTCCAACTGGCGCTCGCCAGTCTCGCCTCGAAGCTGTCGGACAGCTTCGAGTACGAGAAACATGCCGTACATGCCGGAGTGGGTGTATGAGAGTCCGCCGCCACTGGTGTTCATGGCGAAGTCGCCGCCCGGCGCGGTGCGCTGATTGGCGACGAAGTCTGGGCCTTCACCCGGCCCGCAGAAGCCGAGGCTCTCCAGCGTTACCAGAACGGTGTAGGTGAACGAGTCGTAGATCATGGCGAGGTCAATGTCGTCGTGGGTGACCCCGGCCATCTTGAGCGCCGCGGGGCCCGATTCGCGCGCCCAGGTGCT
>JAAXHY010000203.1:0-3439 GCA_012270665.1 Dehalococcoidia bacterium | reverse complement strand
TTCGCCCACTTGCGCGTGGCGACGGCGACCTCTGCCATGCCCTGACGGGTGTAATCCTCGCCGTACTGGTGCATATAGCGGCGCGCGGCCATCGCGTAATTTATCGGCGCCCCTATGTAGCCATATGGGGTCTCGAACTGCGCTCCTGGTTCTGACGCGTTGCCGCCCGCGCGGGAGCGCGCGCTGCGTCCGGCTTCGCCGTGTGTCACCAGGACCGTCTCGCAGTAGCCCGCTTGGATGGCGAGCATCGCGTGCGCGATGTGTATGATGAACGAAGAGCCGCCGACGGCGGTGGTGTCGGTGAACCTGGGGTTGACGCCGAGGTACTCACCCAGGGTTAGGGTTGACGTGCCAGCCGTCATCAGGCCGTCCACGTCTTTAATGGACAGACCGGCATCCTCCAGCGCGTTGTAAGCCGACTCGGCGTGCAACTGCAAGTTGGACTTTTCCACTCTGCCGATCTCGTCGGACTCCGCAACGCCGACGATGGCTACGGATTTTGAAATATCAGCCATGCTGACCTCCTGTAAATTATCCCGAGGCGCGCCGCCTGACTGTCTGAGAATCGGCGGGGGTCGCAACCTATTCTTGGGGTTTTCAAACGCAGATAAGGTTAACTTAATCGCCACTGCCAATCAAGTTCACGATGCCTCAAGTAAGTATCACAGCAGTGGTGAGTAGCGGCGCATCCGGTTCTATCCACGAAGGACACGAAGCGGCGCAAAGATATCGGGTATTGTCATACTACACTGGATAACCACTAGAAATTTGATGCTTCCATGCCTCAAGTCGCTTGATGTGATGAGTCGGTACTTGTAGGTTATCGTGCCATGCTACATAATGTTGGAAGCGGAGTTTGCGGATGCTGGCGACAGGGTTTCGCCAAGAACTGTGAGGGTGGGAGACCAAGCGCCCCCAGAGGAGATTGCCATGAGATTCGGGATGTTCGACGTTATCAGGTGGCACGAGAGTATGTCCGGTGAGGATACGCTGGCCAATACGCTGGAACAGGTGGAGTACGCCGACCGGCTCGGGATCCAGGATATATGGCTGGGCGAGCACCACTTCTCCAGGCACGGTATTCTGTCGGGGATATTCTCGTACATGGGCGCGGTAGCCGCGAGAACGAAACAGGCGCGGATTGGCACTTCAATCGTGATTCTGCCCTTCCACAACCCCGTGCAGGTGGCCGAGGAGGCTGCGACGATAGACATCTTATCCGGCGGAAGGTTCAATCTGGGAGTTGGCGCGGGATACCAGGCGCAGGAATTCCACGGGATGGGAGTGGATATAACGCAGTCCAGGGTGATGTTCAAGGAGTACCTGGAGGTAGTGCAGAAGTGCTGGGAAGAAGGCTCTCTCACTTACAGTGGTGAGTACGTAAATATCGAGGATATCTGGGTGATTCCCAAGCCGATCCAGAAGCCGGGGCCGCCTATCTATATCGCGGTCAGCACCAGCCCGGAGAGTGTGGACTACGCCGCAAGCCAGGCCATTCCCATTCTGGTTGGAGGTCCGACGAC
Organism: Dehalococcoidia bacterium; assembly: GCA_012270665.1. Next base: position 1,916 of record JAAXHY010000203.1, on the reverse strand, counting down.
GACGCTGGGCCAGACTCCGCGCGTGGTGCGGATGTGGCATGAGCGGATGGAGCACTATGGTCACCCGCACGAGCATATAGACCTGCCCGTGAGCGCGAGCGTGTACGTGGCGCCCACTATGGAAGAGGCGGAGAACGACATCAAGGGTCTGGAGGACAAGATAAACGAGGAGTTCTTCCGTATAGGAAATCCCGCGGATAAAGACGGCAACTTCCCCGAGAACTACAAGCACTGGGTCCACCGCGACCGCGACCGCATCGAGGCGGGTGAGAAAGCGCGTCAGGAGGGCATACGTCCGCTGATAGGAACCCCAGAGGTGGTTTGTGAGCGGCTGGAGGTACTGAGATCCAAGGGGATAAACCGCATCTTCGGCAAGTTCGGCGCGGCGGGCCTGGAGCAGGAAAAGTGGCTCCGGTCAATCGAGATGTTCGCGACCGAGGTCATGCCGGAGTTCGCAGGGGAGCTCGTGGCCGCGGATTCGTAGTCGCGCCGTAATCACAACTCTATTCTGCACACCCGGTTGCTGGGGTCGCAGCAGAAGATAAGCGCGCCGTCATGCATGGTGAGACCGTGCAGTTCAGGCTCCGGGACGTAAATCTCGTCCAGGATTTCCCCGTTGCAAGGGTTGAGGCGGTGTATCTTCTGCATGACGCGGTCGGCGCACCAGATAGTTTCGCCATCCCATGCTATGCCGTGTGGAGCCGCGCCCGGAGTGGGTATGGAATGTTCGATCTCGAGAGTTTCGGCGTCAATAAAGTAGATCCGTAAGGCGGGCTTAGTAGCGACCCACATCTTGCCGTCTATCCACTCCATGCCGTGCGGACGGTTGTAATCGGGACCCGTGTCGCGCGGGTCTCTGACGCCGGTTCCTGGCGGATCGTAGAACTTGACCGCGCTTCCGTCCTTGTTCAGCTTGTACAGCCTGGAGTTGTGTGTAGAGGCAATCCATACGTGTCCGTCACCCACGGTCATGCCGCTGGACTTGTATGTTTCGGTGGGCACGTCCACAATAGCCTCGCCGGTGTCGTAGTCCAGCTTGTAGAGTCGGCTGTCGTCGTCTGCGCTGATCATCCACAGACCATCGTCTGCCGCCTGAAGTCCGTTGGGCCGAGTTCCCGGGGTATGCCACATATCTCGTATCTTGACCAATCTGCGCTCCTCAGTCTCGTCGTAGCTATCTGTCGTCAATGGGTTGGGCCGGTGTTGCCAAGTGTATATGCCTATTGTATAACACATAAAGAAGTGAGAGATTCATCGGTGGAATCGTAAGGAGTCCATGGTCAGAAAACCGAAAAAGAGACAGCAGCGACGGGGTAGAAAGACATTCAGGCGCAGCGGGAGCGTGAAGCGTGTCCGTGCGCGCCAGAAAGACTGGACCGGAAGGTCGTCGGAGCAAGAGTGGGACGAAGTGGACCACGAATCTCTGGAGCGAGTCATGCCTAGGGATGAGCGTGATCGTCGCAGGGCTATAGATGAAGTTCTCACTGCGTCTCCTCAGGAGATCGAACCTCCGACACCGCTCGAATCTATCCTGGAAGTCGAGGGAGCGACCGCGCTGGTAACCGCCGTCGCAGGAATGTGGGCGAAGATCGAACTTGACGGTCTGGAAAGACCAGCGACGATTCGGGGCCTGCTGACTGAACTGGACATCGGCTACATAAACCCTGTCGCAGTCGGGGACAAAGTTACCGTAACCGAGGATGGGGCGGGCGCTTGGGCGATTGAGAGAGTCCTGCCCAGAAGCACGGTTCTTTCGCGACCGGATCCTTTTCTTGCTCCCAGGCAACAGGTCGTCGCCGCCAACGTGGACCAGCTTTTGATAGTCTCGTCGTGGCGGGAACCCGATCTATGGCCGGAATTGATAGACCGCTACTTGATAGCGGCAAGCCTCTCGGACGTGGCGCCGATTATCTGCG
>JAAXHY010000602.1 GCA_012270665.1 Dehalococcoidia bacterium | reverse complement strand
GAGTAAATGGAGTACCCAATTCGGCCCAGCCGAATGGTGATTCGCCCAGACGTTTTTCCTCCACATTGAGCCGCACCAAGCGCATAGGCAGAGACGCCAGTCGTGTCGCCGCCGACACTGTTTCTGGAGTGATAAGGGCCGCCGACGAGATCAGCGGAGAGGCTTCGGTATTCGTTCGAGACGCCGTCATTGGCGTAATCGAAGGAACCAGCCGGGTCGCGAAGGTGTCGAGGCCGGTTGTCAGGGAAGTTGCGTCGGCGGCTGTCATAAGTTCCACCGAACTGGGTGGCAGCGCGCCAGAATCCATCAAGCAAGCCGTCGAGGGAGCGATTGTTGGAGCTTCGAAAGCCGGAGTAAACGGCGGAAGAGTGGGCGCTCAGGCCTCTGAAGGTGTAGCCGGGGCCGTTCAGGATCTCGGAGTCGATTTCACGGAAATCGTTTCCCCGGCGATTCACGGCGTTATCACTGGTGTGCTTACCACGTCGGGTAACTTATTTGAGGCTACTCAGGAGACCGCCCGCTCCCTTATCACAAGTGGGACCGAATCGAACCAAGATGTGGCTGAAGTGGCTAGAATCGTCGTCAGTGAGGCTATTCGAGCGACGCGACTGTATGGTGTAGGAACCAGCGATGCCGTTATGGGAGCTGCAAGGGGATGTGTGGAGGCGGCATATGAAATAGATCGTCCAACGGGAGAGTCCGTAAGAATAGCGCTGCTGGCCCTGGTTGACGCTCCCCTCAACCTTCTTGCCCCACCCATCAGAAGATCCGTGGCCAAGGCTATTTCAGACCTTACTGAGGAATTGAGGGCTAGGCCCCAGTTTTGGCGTGGTGTGGCGCTGTGGCGGGCCGCAAAGCTATTGATGAGGGTCGGAGGCATAGACTCGGGAGCCGCCCTGGCCTACTACACACTATTGGCCTTTTTCCCGCTTACCGCCCTATTCGTGTTGGGCTTCTCTGTATTTCTCGATCCCGACACGGTGCGCGAAATCGCGACCCAAGTGTTCATATTCTACTTCCCGAGCGTGGAGCAATTTCTTTCCCACGCGATAGACCATCTCTACACCGCGCAGCTGCTCACGAGCATTCTGTCTATCGGCGCAATAGCTATCGGAGCTTTAGGACTCTTCGTGGCCGCGAACAGGGGCGTCAACCGGCTCTTTGCATGCCCTCCCAAGAAACTCTACGGAACCACTATTTCCACCGCGGTAATATCCTCGCTGGCAATCGTTCTCTTCTTGGGATCCATAGGATTTACGGCGGTGTTCCAAGCAGTCCTGCGTCTGTCCGACCGTATCCCGGTCATCGGTTCTCCTATAACCGCGGTTCTGCTCCCGATCGCCACTATCGTCTCGGCGGTAGTGCCCCTACTCATTGCGGGGCTCGTGTTTGTCATCGTTTTCAAGTATTTCCCAAACCAGCCGGTTGAGTGGAGCGACGCCACTTTCGGGGGACTTGTGACGGTCGTGCTCTTCGAAATCGCCAAATACATCTTCTTCTTCGTAAACTTGTTCAGCCAGCGGGACCTGCTGTACGGCCCTATATCATCTGTCGTGCTCGTTCTCATCTGGTCTCATGTGGCCGGGATGATCTTCCTATACGGCGCGGCGATTACCAAACAATCATCCGATCTGAGACCCGACGTGCTGACCAGACAGGCCGAAGTTGCGGGCGCAGAGGCGCGCGAAGCCAAGCGTCAGGCCAACATCGCGCTCGGTCGCGCTCCTTGGCAGGAGAATGACGATACCTGGAGCCCAACAGACAACAGGCTGGGAGATTAGCTACCCGGATCCGTCGGGGACGCCCTACCGCGCAATCGCCATTTGCGGCGCTGGAGTTCTGGCCTGTGTCAGGGAAAGCGCTCCCACAGCGAACATGAACGCCACGCTAAGGAACGCGAACTCGTAGCTTCCGGTCATGTCGTAGGACAACCCTGCTAGAAGCGGCCCTACCCCGAACGAGATCATGGATGACATGTTGATTATGCCCATGATGCTGCCATAGTTCCGTATTCCGAAGGCGTCCTGCACCACGAGCTGGAATAGTGCTCCGAACGCGCCGTTGAAGTAGCCGAACAGCGGCACCGAAATCCACATTATCAGCGGCGACCCCGCCCAGATCATCATGGTCACAAACGCCGCCTGACCGAGCAGATTGATCATCAGCGTGTATCGCGCCGAAATCCTTTCGGCTATGAAGCCCATCACGAACTTGCCTATCATGCCGAAGATCGCGAATACGCTGAGCGCGGTCGCCGCGATTGTGAGCGACACACCCTGGTCAGTAAGATGCGTGATAATCTGCGGCAGTATAGCGGAGTAAGTGAAAGTGCCCATGACGATGGACAGCATGATGGCGTAGAACGCCCTGCTCCTCAGCGCGTCTTGCACGGTCACCCCGCTCAGAATAGGAGACTCGTCTCTGCCGTCCGGCAAATCATCGAGCTGGTCGCCTAACTCCGAGGCCGACGGAAAGTCTCGCACAGCCGCCAGAGTGTAAAACACCAATAGGACGCTTATCACTCCAAGTGCGATGTACGCTCCCTGCCACGATGCCAGTGTCAGGATCCCGCCCAGCATCGGCGGAACTACGAGCCCCCCAAAGTTGTTCCCCATGGCCGTAATCCCCATCACTCGGCCCCGCGTTCTGTGAAACCACAGCCCGACCAACTTGCCCGCTGGCAGCATCGAGGCCCCGGTGTAGCCCCCATACTGGAGCAGGCTGAGTGCGTACCAGTGCCAAAGTTCGGTCATGAACGGGCGGAGTAGGTAGCCCATGGCGGTGAGAGCCAGCGAGATAGCTACCACCTGCTTCGTGCCGTGCTTGTCCATGATCCGTCCAAGAATCGGCGCGATCAGACTGCCAACTGCCGTGAACGACAGCGACGCGCTTATCTGGGAGCGCGTCCAGCCGAACGTCTCTTCCAGCGGCTCGATGAAAATCCCGAACCCGTACTGTCCGGCCCCGGTGCCTATCGCCGCCGCTAGAAATGGCACGGATACGACCCACCACCCTCGATAAATCGAAGGTATCGCCACTCTTTTGGTCAAGCTCAAGCTGATAGGCACCGGTTCTTTAGGGATTGCGCCAGTATATACAATTTCCAGCGCATTTCGTATAAACTTGCGCTTGGAGCGGAGCGGGATCGTCAGTACAATCTCGGACTTGCTCCAACCCCGTAGCTAAGAACTGATGACTGCGCAAGGAGAATAAAATGGCGAATTTCACCACACGACCGGTCGTCATGAGCGCGAGAGGCGTTGTCACCTCGGGCCACTACCTCGTCACCTCGGTCGGATTCCAGATACTGGCGCGCGGCGGAAACGCCATAGACGCCGCGTCCGCTATGGGCATCTGCGAGACTCTGCTGGAACCACAGTCCTGCGGTATTGGGGGCGAAGTTCCAACGCTGATATACTCAGCCAGAGAGGGCAGGACTTACTCCATCTCCGGCATGGGTTGGTCTCCCGCCGCCTTCACCATTCACTGGTGCCGCGAGAACGGCATAGACCTGATACCCGGTGACGGCTACCTCCCCGCCTGTGTTCCCGCCGTCGTAGGCACTTGGACCACCGCCCTCGCACGCTTCGGCACGATGAGCTTCTCCGAAATCGCGCAGCCCACAATAGACCTCGCCGAGAACGGCTTCCCACTCTATGATAGATTTCACGACCGCCTGAAGGCCGACTATGCCAAGTTCACCGAGCTATATCCCACCACAGGGGAGATATACTACTCCGATGGACAGGTCCCCCAGGTCGGCGAACTCGTTCGCAACCCCGACTTCGGCGCGATGCTGCGCTCCCTCTGCTCCGCCGAAAAGCAGGCGAAGGGCAGGGGACGTATCGCCGGCATCGAAGCCGCGAGAGACGAGTACTACAAGGGCGGCGTCGCCGAGAAGATAGTCGAGTTCATCAGCGACAACCCCGTAGAGGACGCCAGCGGAGTCGCGCACAAGGGCCTGATGACATTGGACGACCTCGCGGAGTGGCATGCCATCGTCGAGGATCCTGTCTCCATCGAATACAAGGGCCTGGACGTCCACAAGTGCTCTTCTTGGACACAGGGGCCCACCTTCCTGCAGCATCTCGCTATCCTTGGCACGATGAACGCCGCGTCGCTCGGACACAACACCGTCGACTACTTGCACGGCTGGATAGAGTCCTCCAAGCTCGCCTTCGCCGACCGCGAGGCCTATTACGGCGACCCCGACTTCGACGATGTTCCCTTCGACGAACTGCTGTCATACAGGTACGCCGAGACGAGGGCCGCCCAGATTGGCGAATACGCCTCCCGAGACCTGCTCCCGGGCGACGTCGGCTCCGGGGTCCCCGAATACACCTCGATATCCGTCGCCGAGGACAACCGCGCCGCGCTCGGTGTCGAGGCCCGTGAAATCCGCGATCTCGGCATAGGCCACGCCCACATAGGCGACACAACGCATCTGGATGCCATGGACGCCGAGGGCAACATGGTCGCCGCTACCCCGAGCGGCGGCTGGCTCGGCACCTCCCCCGTGATAAAGGGACTCGGCTTCCCGCTCGGCACGCGCGGCCAGATGTTCTACCTGAACTCCAATCGTCCCAACGCGCTCCAGCCCCGTAAGCGCCCCCGCGCCACGCTCACGCCCACGATGGTCACACGCAACGGTGAGCCATACATGGCATTCGGCACGCCCGGCGGCGACTCCCAGGAGCAGTGGACGATCCAGTTCTTCATGAACTACGTGGACTTCGGAATGAACCTCCAGGAAGCGCTGGACGCCCCGACCGTCCATACAACCCACTTCCCATCATCCTTCTATCCCCGCGCCGCCTTCCCCGCTCGCGTGGTGGCCGAGTCCCGCATCCCGTCCGATGTCTTGGGTGAGCTCGAACGCCGCGGCCACGAGATAGAACGCACCGACTCCTGGGCGAATGGCAAGGTCATGGGTATCCGCTGGCACGCCGACAAGGGGGTCATGGCGGGCGCCGCCTCCGCCAAGAACACGATAGGCTACGCAATGGCGCTTTGATGAGGTTTCTCGATACGCTTAACCCTATAACAGCGGACGAATGAGAAGTGTCTTCACTCGATGGGGCTTGAGAGTTCTTAGTGTTCTTATGCCCTTGTACAACATGGCTCGCCACTTCCCAAGACCACTGATGCACACCCCTCATCTATCTGGGGGCTTTAGGTTTGGATCTTTCGCTGCCCTGCACTGGGCGTCTCGCCATTCACCGTCTTCGAACGCAACAAGGAACAGTGGAACATGAGCGACGTTATGTCCGAATACTTCAAGCTCACCGGTTACCCAGGCATATGCATCGTCAATCCGCTCGACTCCGGTCACTTTGAAGTGGTAGTCACCGACTTTGAACAGACTTCTAAGCTCAGAGGCCACTTGACTTAATTCGGCATCGTCCGTTTCCCTGCATTCTCGGATCCCAATTGCCCGCATCCCATCGAGGTCTGCCCGCTCTCCTTCTAGGGCCGCTGCCTGTGCGATAGAGTGGACTGCTTCTACGCTCCG
>JAAXHY010000161.1 GCA_012270665.1 Dehalococcoidia bacterium | reverse complement strand
GGCTGGGGCGTCCGTCATGGACTCGAGGCCCTCTTCCAACTTCGGAAGATACTTCGGGGGCATAGCGACCAGGAACAGGTGGGGCGGAACGCCCGTGTACAGCCTCATCCCGACACAGCCGAGGGACAGCGCCGGTTTTCCATGCTGGTGGGCTATGGGCAGCGCTCCGCAGGCCGGACGGGTAAATGCCGCCCCCTGCGGGTTGTTCTTCCACATGACCTTGCCCAGTATCTCCTGAACGACGCCCATCTGCGGCAGGGTCGCCCACATCAGGGCTAGGTCGGGGTCGAGCGGCATCTTCCACAGCGGCCCATAGACCGCGCCCGCGCCCGGCTTGTCGAATCTGGGAGTCTCGGCTATCTCCTCCGTAGTGCCGACATCGGCCTCGCACATCTCTTCCAGCAGCTCCGCAAGCTCCCGCTCGCGGCCCTCTGCGGACAGGAAGCCGGACACCATCCCGCCGATCCCGCATCCGGCGTGCTGTTCTGCCGGGGCGTAGAATACGCGGAGTTCGGCCATGCGCCAGAGTGAGCAGAACGAGGGAGGCTCGCGGTAGAGAGGCGGTATGTCCGGCGGCTCACCGTCCACGAACGCCAGGCCGACAGGCGGGATCTCGATGCCGAGCCGGTCAGACAGGAGTTGTACGAGGTTCAGAGTATCCATGTTCCGGATCGGAGTCTAGCAACAGGGATACAGCGCGTCAATTTGGGGGGCTATAGCCAGCGCAGGCGCTTGGAGCGATTCTTCTCCGACGTATAGACCGGCATCCGGCGATCCTGGAGCGAGTCTTCGACGAGTTCAGCGAAGTATCGGCGGTCGGATGTGGTGATCACGGCCTGTTCGTGGGACTCCATCAGCGCGATTGGGTACCCCGGCCCGCGCCTGCACTGGTCGAGGATGAGCGAATGCGTCAGGCCGAGCAGCGTCTCGTCCTCCGCCACCCAGGACGGAATCTCCACGCGACCCATCTCCTCACCAACGTTCAGGTAGTAGAAACTGATCCCATGTCCGCCGTACCAGTTCTGCACGAGCGGATTGGACGACGTGAAGATCGCCGAACGCTCCCCTTTGGCGAGCAGTCCGCTGAATACTTCCCTGTCCACAATGCCCTCCGCCACTCCATCGCACGGACGGTCGCCTGAGATCAGGCCGCCACAGTACAGCCTGCAATCCGACACCGGGTACGGGCAGGCGGATACTCTTAGCGCGCTCATGAACTCCGCGCTGGCGGGCAGGCTTATGTAGCTTGCGAGCGCGAGTTGACGGTCCGAGGCCAACTCTCTTAGCTCATCCAGCGCGCGGACGAATCCCCGCTGCACCAGTTCTTCTATGACGAAGTCTGGAGTGCCGCGTCCGAGGAACATGATCAGCGTGCCGTCCATGAGCGCCAGCGTGGGCAGATCCTGGGGCAGGTTGCGAACCGCTTCTACCAGCCCCTTTATCTCTTCGACCGCGCGCAGTACCCCGAGTACCGCTCCCTGGACAGACTGCTCCTGGTAGGGTTCTCTATGGGAGCGTATCCTCAGTTCTTCGTCGCTAGCGTACAGCCTCGGACGGTTGACCAGTACCGCGTTGGGAGTCGAGCCGTAGGTAAGCACGCACGATCCGATGTTGATGAGGCAGCACTTAACCGGCAGGTGCCTGTCAACGTCAATATGAGAGCCGTCAACCGCGGCTACGCAGAAGTCGCTGGGTGGCCTGGGAGGGTGGGGATCGTATGAAGCTGCCGGTGACCGGTCCACACCGGGAGAGGGCAAGAAATTGAAAGTATTCCGGCTGCGCGCGCGCTTCTTTTCGTACGTGTTGGTGTCGAAAGACTCGGTCTCCTGGATGGCCTTGACCAGTCGCCGCTGCCTGTCATTTTGGCGCGCTCGCAGGTCATCAGTCATGCGCTCTATCTGAAGCGCGGTATTTCCCAGATCGAGAGACATACGAACCTCCTGTCGCCTACGGTAATACCTCACCTATGGCGATTTCCAGTTCGTCTGAGTCAACAAATCCCTCATATTTGGCGCGGACAATTCCGGCGCTATCTACTATGAACGTCCAAGGTTCGCTTGGGAGGCCCCACTCGGTGAGCGTGGGCGCGGTTCTTGCCGCCGAGATGCCCTGCTCTCGGATTTCGGCGGGGTTGTCGTAAACCTCGACGTGGATGAAGTTCATCCTATCCACATACTTGTCTTTGAGATCTTTGACGATGTTCATCTGGGGGCCGCATGTGGCGGTGCGGCAGTAGGCGGGGGTTGCGAAAGTGACAAGCAGTGGTTCCGTCTTGTCTAAGGCTTCGGCGATGGTCAGTTGGTACAGGTCGGGGTCAGGTTTGGGATCTGTCGTGATGTCCGTAAGCTGCGAAGCGTCCGACGCGGCCTTGCTCTCGCTTCGGGGCGCTGAAGATCCAATAGTGGGTGTGGAGCTTGTCTGCTTCACCTCTATTCTGGCGCCCACATTCACAATGGACCCGTCCGGGAGCGTCGCCACGACTCCAAGTCCCCAGTCCCCTGCGCGGTCGAAACGCAGACTCGCTCGATAGACGCCTCCGGCGCCTGCGGGCCAAGCCCGGAACTCTGCGGGCGCGGTCTGGATAGCCTTCTGAGAATCGGAGCCGGACAGGTAGAAGGTCCGTACCTCCACCTGGGCATCCTTGATAGAGCCGCTGCCCGGACGTATCAGGGCGAAGACCACACGGTTGTCTCCGACGGCAAGGTCGGTGGAGGCGAGGGTGATTCGGGCGGTGTCGGATGGGGCGAGTGTTGGGGTAGGCGGAGGTGTAGTCTCGTTGCTACAAGCGACAAGGACAAACGCCAAGGCTAGGATTAGCGCGAAAGGGATAGGGCCGGGTACAGTTGGCTTGGTCATAGCCTTATGATAGCCGAAGCCGGGCGGTCAGAATATGCCGCCTGGCTCTAGACCGAGGTAGAACTGGCCGGCGGTATCGTAGTGAGTCGGGCGGCCCTGTATCTGCTGGGTAATGGCGTGAACGTCCTGGAATTTACGCTGGATGGGGTTGACAGCGAATATCGCGCTCGATCCGCAGAGGGTGTAAGCGATGTCCACGACCGCTGCCGCCTGCCTGATAGCATGAGTACTCGACAATCGCACCCTTATTCGCTCCTCCATGGTGAGGTCGCGGTTGCGGCAGACTCCCTCCCACATGGCGTTGGCGGACTCGTTCAGAAAGGCGCGGGCGGCGTTCCAGATAGCCTCGGCCTCGCCCACCATGCGCTGCGTGGTGGACTCGTCGCGCATCGTGGTCTCGCGTCCCATCTGCGTCTTGCCGATGGCAAGCTCGATGGCCGAATCCAGACCTGCGCGCGCCGCTCCGAGCGCGACGGTGGCGAATCCGGAGCAGAATAGTAGCGTGGTGGGGATGTAGTACAGCGGGCCGGGTTCGCGGGACCCCGCCGTCGTCGGATAGGAGCGGCCGGCCGGGATGAATGCGTCCCGCACCTCGAAGCTGTGGCTGCCGGTGCCCCGCAATCCGCCGACGTTCCACACGTTCAGCACGTTCACCTCGCCCTTGGGCAGGAGCATCGTGCGCATCTCGGACGGTTCAGACTGTCCGGGCTGGTAAACGGGAGTCAGAGCCGCGACCCAGGTGGCGTGCGGTATCCCGCTGCTGAAGTTCCACCGACCGCTGACGCGGTAGCCCCCATCCACGACATCGGCCCTGGTGTATGGCATGGGCGGGCCGTTGGTGACGACGTTTCGCTGAACCGTCCACACCTCCTGCGCCGTCTCCACTGGCACACGGGCGGAGTTGGTCGAGAATACGTTGTTCTGGTTGACACACCAGCCCGCGCTGCCGTCAGCCTCCGCGAATATGCGGACTATCTTGAGAAAGTCGGGATGAGCGAGTTCAGCGCCGCCAAGAGACTTGGGAATGAGCAGGCGGAAGAGGCCCTCGTCGGCCATCCGGTCTGTTATCTCTTCGGGTATCCGTCGTTCTGCGTCAATGCGGTCCCCCGCGTCGGCGATCAGGGCGGCAAGTTCGTGGGCCTTTTCGATGTAGTGGGCGACGTCGTTCTGCGTGGCTGTGGTCATTTGGTGTCCTGGTTATCGAGCTATTCGGATTGGCCGAGTCGCAATTGTTCACGGAGCCTGCGGACTTCGGCTTCGGAGGCTTCCGCTCGCGCCTCAGCGGCTTCGGCTCGTGCTTGGGCGGCTTGTCGCGCGGCGCTCTCAGCGTCGCGCTCCTCCAAGGCGCCCTGTATATCCGGCAGATATCTGCCAGCCGCTGGATCATAGAATCTCAGGTTGCCGTCTTCCCAGCAGAGGTCCAAGCCCAGGACCTCGCTATGGCCCCATATCATCCCGTCCGGCTCAGTCGTCAAGGGAATTGGCTCGTACTCTCCGTTGACCAGCCGGTCTCCCGCCAGCGCTTGGTCGTGAAAGTCGCCGCCGGTCCAGTCGAAACGCCAGTACTCAGGGATGCCGTAGCCGGCGTATCCGTCTCGCTTGACAGTGTAGTCCCTGACTCCTGTGTGTTCGGACGCCACTTCCAGAACGAATTCGGGCGGTCTGCCCACTTCGTCTATCACGTAGCCATTCCACATGGCCGCGGTTTCCACATCTATACCGAACGCGACTAGCAGGTCGGGAGAGAGCCACGTGGTTTGGGACGTCAGGGTATTCCAACATAGGTAATCCATTCCTCTTACCAACACATTCCCCCAAGGCGCGTAGTGGGCTTCGAGTATATGGAGCGCCCTGGCGATGTGTATAGTTTCTCTCATGTCCAACTCCTCCAGATTCTCTGGGGGATATGGGGATGGGATATTCTCCGACTGGGGGTACTTACTCTCCGCCCGGGGTGGACGTGTTATCCTCGTAGTCATGGCTGGCCTCGCGTTCAGCAGTGAATCCGCTTATGCCGTGTTTAGATTATACACGTCATTTCGGCGTGTTGACGCTACAAATTGCGCTCGAAAAAGTCGGAGATGCGCTCTTCCATGTAGATTCGGTCTTCGAGGCTGCGGGGCATGTGGCGCTCGTCCGGGTACAGGTGGAGCTCGTAGGGCTTTCTCGCCTTGATAAGCGCGTTTATCAGCCGGGCGGTGTGCCTGAAGTGGACGTTTTCGTCTATCAGGCCGTGTATTATCAGCGGCGCGCCGCGCAGGTTCTCGACATGGGACATCACGCTGCTCACGCGGTAGCCCTCTGGATTCGATTCGGGCGTTCCCATGTAGCGCTCGGTGTAGTGGGTATCGTAGCCGTCCCAGTGCGTGACCGGCGCGCCCGCGACTCCCATCTTGAAAACGTCCGGGGCGCGGCACAAGCACATCAGGGTCATGTATCCGCCGTAGCTCCAGCCATATACGCCTACGCGGTCGGGGTCAGCCAGACCCTGCGCTATGAGCCAGCGAACGCCGTCCACCTGGTCGCGCACCTCGATGTCGCCCATGTTGTGCCTGATCGCTCCCTCGAACTCCAGACCGCGACCCTTGCTGCCTCGATTGTCCAGCGCGAAGACCAGGTACCCCCGTGAGCGCAAACTCTGGGCGCGCATCGAGCACGTCATTGACCAGTGATCGTTTACCATCTGCGCGCTCGGCCCACCGTACACGTATATTACGGTCGGGTATGGGCCCGGGCCGAACTCCTCTGACGGCGGACGGTAGATCGCGCCGTGCAGAGTCTCGCCGTCCCTGCTCTTGATTGACACGAGTTCGGGCGGCGAGATCCCGAGATCAGCGACGCGGGGATCGTCGGGGGTGTGTGTCGTGTGGAGGGTAGAGCCATCGTCAAGCGACCTGAGGGCGATGGTGGGAGGCGTTCGGGTGTCCGAGAAGATGTCCACGAACTTGGTGAAGCGGTGATCGAGCGCGACGACGTTCGTGCCGGATTCGGGTGTCAGCCTTTCTATCTCGCCGCCTTCGGTGGACACCCTGTACAGGTGTCTCTCGGTTGGGCCGTCCTTAGAACCTGTGAAGTAGATAACTCCGCTCTCCTGATCAACGCCCGCAACCGAGTCCACCTGCCATTCACCCGACGTGAGTTGACGGACAGGGCTTCCGCCGGAATCGTACAGGTATAGGTGGTTGAATCCGCTG
>JAAXHY010000118.1 GCA_012270665.1 Dehalococcoidia bacterium | reverse complement strand
GTCGTGGTCGAGAAGGAAGTGGTGAAAGAGGTTGAGGTGGTCAAGGAGGTCGAGAAGGTAGTCGAGGTCGAGAAGACTGTCGAGCTCGTCGTGACCCCGACACCTGTGATCGTAGTGGAAGCCGCTGTCTCGGCTCCGGCGGCCACTGGCGAAGCGGGCGTCATCAACATCGCCATCGAGGACGTGGCTCCCGGAGTCGGTCTCGGTTCCGCTCAGTTGACCGACGCAATGCACTACTGGGGTGTCGGCGAAGTAACGATGAAGTTCGTGGATCCCGGAGTGGTCGCGCCCATGCTGGCCGAATCTTGGGAACTGGACATGGAAATGGGCTCCCCTGTTGGGGCCACGCTCAAGATTCGGGACGACGTGATATTCCACGGTCAGGGACTTGGTGACCGCAGCAACGGCGGCGGCAGCTGGGGACCGATGACCGCGGCAGACATCGCGTTCACCATCAACGACGGAAACGGCGCCATCAACACAGCCAGCATTCACTGGCAGGCGGGCGACTTCGCCACAGTGTTCGGGAACATCCCGGCGGTGGCGGTTGACCCGACCACCTTAAAAGTGACGTTCGCCAAAGACGCCGAGGGCAATACTCTGTACGACCCGCGCTGGGACGCGAACATCATGAACGACGCGGCGCAGGCGTACAGCGTCCAGAGCCTGAATCGCTACGAGACGGTCGGCGAGACCGAAATGAAGGACACCCCCTTCATCGGCACCGGACCGCTGCACGTGGCGGAATGGATACAGGACGACACCGCCATCTTGGAAGCGGTGCCCTACGACCACTGGGACGTCAACTCTAAGGTTGACCGGATCGTCTTCAAGGAAGTGGGCGAGCAGAACACGCAGATCGCGCTGATGGAGACTGGCGAAATTGACGCCGCCCCCATTCTGCTCAGGAGCGTTCCCCGTATGCTCGAGGGCGGATTCGACATTGCCGACAACGGACTTGCAGGCCAGGCTTCGATCTCGTTCTCCGGCAACCTGTGGGAGACAGAGCACGTGCTGTTTGGCACGCCCCTGGACACTGCCGCGGTTTACATGAGAGACCTGCCCTGGATTAGCAACCCCAGCCCCAATGACAGCGGCGCCTGCCCTGCGGGATGCTCGGACTTCGAGGAAGGCGTGCTGGTGCGCAACGCGCTGGCGAGGGCCATCAACAGGGACGAGATCAACGAATTCCTGCTGAACGGCATCGGACATCCGATATACCTGAACGCTTTCAGCCCGAACAACCCGAACTGGCAGGATAAGTGGAACTACGAATACGACCCTGACATGGCCAGGGACCTGCTCGCCCAGGCAGGCTATCCGAAAGGCTTCGAGATGCCTCTGTACGCGCCGAACCCCGGTGGATACCAGGAATTGGCTGACGCGATAGCCGGATATTGGGAAGAGGTTGGCGTAAGGACAGCAGTGCAGAAGTACGCCTACTCGGTGTATCGCCCGACGATCGTCGCGCGCGCTACGACGATGCCGTGGGTCACCGAGTGCGACGACGGCAAGAGCTCCTGGCCTTGGGAGTGGCCCAAGTCGGCGGACCACACGTCTCTGACACGCGGCGGCTTCGGCTGCGGCCTTGAGATCAAGAAGTCGGCGGACACTTGGGTAGCTGTCGCGGCGGAACAAGACGTCGCCAAGAAGATAGAGTTGAACAACGAACTCGCCCAGTACCTGTTCGAGACCGCGCCTAGCTTCGGTGTGGTTGGAGTTCCGGCTCCCATCACGTACAACCCGAACAAGATAGCGGACTGGCCGATGGACCCTGCGCTGTTCTCCAAGTGGAACAACCCCGAGTCAATCGTGCCGGTAGGCAGGTAGTCAACTTACTAGTAATAGGGGCGGCGTCTTAATCGCGCCGCTCTATCAATCCCCTAGTCAAGCAATGGCCTACCTGATATTCCCGTCGGGAATACGGGCGGGCCATTCGATCCCCCCTTTCTAAGAAAATTAATCTATGAGTAGATTTCTCAATGGGCTTCGCGTCTCAGTGATGAGCGTCCATGAAGGATGGTGGTACACCTACTTAGCGACCTTCTTCTTACAGATAGCAGGCTGGACACTGATGGTAGCGTGGGATGAAGCCGTCTATGGCGGTCACGCCCGCGCCGTTGAGTACCTGAGATCGGTCGGGCGAGATTCGTCCCACATGGTTCAGATGTTTGTTCTGAACACAATCGGGGTAGTTGAAATAGGGAGGCTGATGATGGTTCTGGCTCAGGGCCTAGCGGACAGACTGAAAGAGCGCAGAGAGAGGTTCAAGGACGAACTCATAGCGCAAGGCAAAGCCGAGGGCATAGCTGAGGGTGAGGCCCGGGGCCGGGCGGAGTTGGCGGCTAAAGTCGCGGACTGGAACGAACGACGTCTGGAGGCTGAGGCGCGCGGAGAGAAATTCGACGAACCGCCTCCGATAGGTTAGCCTAGTGGCCTTCGCCAGGCACTATGGCTGGCCTAAAGACCTAGAGAGTTTAGACAACGGCCAGCAGTGCCGTATAATGATATAACTGTTAGAGAAAGAAAGCCCTGATATGTCTTCCTTCCTGATTCGCAGACTCGCCTTTGTGTTGGTATCGCTGATTGGAGCGACGGCAATCGTGTTCGCGCTGTCCAGGATGGCGGGCGACCCTATCCTGCTCTATGCCAAGCCCTACGGTTACGGCGATACGGAAGAGTATCTGAACAATCTTCGGGCGCACCTAGGGCTGGATCAGCCTCTTGTGGTGCAATACGTCAAGTGGGTTTGGCAGCTTATGCAGGGCGACCTCGGGCTTACACTTCTGTCGCGACGCCCGGTCATTGACGTCATCGGGGAAAAGATATGGAACACGTTCCAGTTGGCGTTCACAGGCTGGCTCTTCGCCACCGTATTGGGGGTGCCCCTCGGGGTGCTGTCAGCGGTAAAACGCGGGACCTACTGGGACTATCTAGGGAGAGGATTCGCGCTGTTCGGACAAGCGTTGCCGGCCTTCTGGGTCGGCGTGATGTTGGTGCTCCTCTTCTCAGTAACTTGGGAGATGTTGCCTACGGCGTTCAAAGCTCCACCCAACATACCGGATGATTATGTACATTGGAATCCTTGGCGGTTCTATCCAGAATACTTCATCCTGCCGACAATAACCATTGGCTGGGGCGCCGCGGCGGGCTACCTGCGGATAACGCGCTCGGCGATGCTGGAAGTATTGGATTCGGAGTTCGTGAAGTTGGCGCGCGCCAAAGGGGCCAGCACAAGCTCGGTGATATGGAAGCACGCTTTCAAGAACGCGCTGATCCCGCCCCTGACCGTATCGGCTCTTCTGCTGGCGGGCCTGATGAACGGCGCGGTGGTCGCGGAGGTGGTGTTCGCGTGGCCCGGGCTTGGAAGGATAGCGCTGGTGGAAGCGGTGAACAACAACGACTTCCCGCTGCTCACGGGGGCCATCTTCATCTTCACCATCATCTACCTGGTGATGAACTTCGTGGCGGATATGCTCTACGCATGGGCGGATCCGCGGATACGGTATTCGTAGCAGGATTGTGCAGTTGAGAAGGAAAGAGTGGATTCCCGCAAAAGAGGGAATGACAGTGGGAAGCGTGAGAATGACGGGCAAGAGTAGAGGGTCAAACCGAGAGAGTTCAGGTGACCAATGGCAATGAACGAAGGCATAGCATTCGAGGCCCAGCTCGAACGGCAACAGCGCAACCGTCTTTTGCAGGTGTGGACCGTGTTCCGCAGGTGGCCGGTCATTCCATTGTTCATTCTTGCCGTCATGTCTATCTTCGCCATCTTCGCGCCGTTGCTGGCGCCGAACGAACCACTCAAGCAATCTCTTCCGCTTCAGTATGTGCCGCCAATATGGGCTACAGAAGAGCGGGCGGAGCGGCTGGAGGGCCGGGTGGACAACAGTTTCGAGTATTTTCTCGGGACGGACAACCTGGGACGGGACATACTGAGCCGCATAATATACGGAGCGCGCATATCCCTGATGGTCGCGCTCGTATCGCTGACGAGCGGGATTCTGGTTGGCTCCACGCTGGGACTGATAGGCGGCTGGTACGGCGGGATAGTTGACGAGTTGGTAGCGCGCCTGGTGGACATCTGGTACGCGCTGCCCTTCCTGCTGGTGGCGCTGGTGGTGGTGATCGTGCTTGGGCAAACGCTGGTGGTGATGATGTTCGTTCTGGCGCTGACGGCGTGGAGTCCGTTCGTCCGCAATGTGCGCGCGGAGGTATTATCTCTGAAGGAGAGGGACTACGTGGCGCTGGCTAAGGTCGCGGGCGCGTCGCCTTTCTACATCATGTATAAGCACATACTGCCGGGCGTGATAAACACCATCGTGGTCATCGCGACGTTGAACGTCGGCGGACTGATACTGGCCGAGGCTACTCTTACATTCCTCGGGGCTGGTCTGCCATCGAACATACCGGCATGGGGCCTGATGGTGGGTGAGGGGCAGGGCGACCTTAGACTGGCGTGGTGGATTTCCTTCTGGCCCGGCCTTGCGATATTCCTGACGGTGATGTCGCTCAACTTCACAGGGGACTGGCTGCGTGACCACCTGGACCCGCGACTGCGGCAGGTGTAGCGCGCGCCTAATCCCAACGTCCGGGGAGGGATCCGTTGCCATCCGTAGGCCTTGCATGGTTTCTCTTCAGAAGTTGCGTGGGAGTGTTCTTCTCGTGCCTACTGGGTTTCGTGAGTTGGGTGATGGTGCGATTCATCATGCACTCGTTCTTCCTGGTAACCCCGCTGTTCAATGAAGTCATGAATCTCTGCTCGATTGGCATAGCGGCGGGCATAGGGGCGTCGTCCGGTTCTTGGATGCTGGAACTGACCAGGCCGCAGTTGGCTATGAGGGTCATCTTGGGAGTGATCGCCGGGCTGTTGGGGGCGTGGCTCGGTTTTCAGTACGGCAAGGGCACGTACATAATGATAGGTATGCCGGGCATACCGGACCTGCGCGGGCTGGTGTGGGGCGCGCTGATAGGGGCCAACGCTGTACCGATACTTTTCGACCTGGTTACGGCGGTTCGAAGACGGCGGTTCGGGGGAGCCTAGTAATTTACGAGTATCGAAGATGGCCGCGCTTGCGGTCGCGGTTTCACACTCATCCTAATTCTCCGCATCAAGGGAGAAGAAACTTCATTAGCGCGGCGGGGGATGGTCTTCCCAGAGGCGCCTGGCAAAGCCCATATGCTCGGAGATGTGGGCGCTGAGACGCTCAGATCCATGCTCAGACATGCGATGAGCCAATCTTTGGAACTCCTTGGAATCCTGGGACGGGATGTCCAGGTCCTTGGCATTTCCTCGCACTATTCGCAGGCCATCTATCAGTTTGCGCAGCATCGAGTAGGACTCGCTGATGCCAATGGCGAGCGTTTCGCTAAAGTGTCCCTTCCGGCGCAGGGCTTCCACCGCTTCCAGGGTGTTGGTCAGCCGGAGATTGGTGTCTTCCCTACCCTTTGCTATCTGCCACGCTTGAACGTAGTACTCGATGTCAACGACGCCGCCCGGGCTCAGCTTGGCATTCAGAGATCCGCGCTTTATCAGTTCATTAGCCTGCCTGCGGCGCATATGCAGGATGTCGCCGAGGTCCAGAAGTTCGCGGGAGTATACGAATGTGTCCTGGACAGACATAACGGACCGAACGAGTCGCTCATCACCCAACACAGGACGCATTCTGACCATCGCCAGACGTTCGAACTGACGGGCGTCGCCGTTCGGCGAGTAGTAGTTCCGGAACGCGGCCAGGGAAGAAGCCAGCGGTCCCTTGCTCCCGTATGGGCGCAGCCTCATGTCAATCTCGAATATACCCTGTGGCCTGGTTTCGAGAACGTTCAGGAAATCCCTGACCACTTCCTCGAAGAACACGGAGTTGGGAACCGGCTCGTCCCCACCTGTCATACCTTCGGACTCATAGACGAATATCAACTCGATGTCCGAGCCGAATCCCATGTCCCGACCGCCGAACTTGCCCAGAGCGAAGATCCCCCATCCGCAGATTGAACCGCTGACCGTGTGGGGAATGCCGTGACGTTCCGATGCCAGGCCATAGCTAATCTCGAACGCCTTGCGTATGAGGGCATCGGCGACGTCGGTCAGTTCGCGCGCGAATCGCCCAAGGTCCACCCTGCCCGTAATGTAGCGCAGGTTAACTCTGAACATCTCACGGTCTTTGAAGTCGTTCAGGATTCGCGCGCGTTCCTCATGCGTGTCGCAGGTTTCAAGTTCGGATTCAATCGAAACTTCCAACTCATCAATAGCTAGGGGCTTATCGAGGGATTCTGCGTCCAGAAGCACGGGAAACAGGTTTTCATGCTGCATCCTCAGGAAGTCTTCCCATAGGAAGCGGCTCGCGCCCATCATCCTGGCCAGCGTCTCCATGACGTAGGGGGAATCGAGGTCGTGAAGCTTGGAAGTCCAGTCGCGCATCGTGAGCAGCTGAGATGTCAGGGAATTGAACTGGCGCAACGCCTGCGCCGAGTCGGGCGCAATGGGCAGATAGAAGGTGAATTGTTTGATGAGAGCGGCGGCCACCCACAACTGGTCCAGTCTGTGTTCGTCCTCGATCTTGCCGCCCGACGAGTCGGTAAGCCAGAAGGTATCCTGAACAACGTCATCATAAGTGCGTATCGAGGCTCGCGCGATGTTGACGTGTATGCTGGCGAGCGCGTTGGTGAATGAGAACAGGAATCCGGGCGTGTCTATCGAGCTAATCCTGATGAGCGTGTATCGTTCCGAAGATTCGACGTCGGTGGAGATGTCTATGGGAAGTTGGTCGGCCCCACCCTGCCCGGCGTCGCGCATAGCCTCGGCGAAACGATCAATCACGGTGGTCGTGGCGGATTCGATCCTGCCTGAAAGAGACTCTCTGGCCGCGGTTCTGATGTCGTGTTCGATCTTGTCCCAACTCGGGATACAGGCTGAACGTTCCTCTAGTTCAAAAAGCATCGCAACCCGACGCTGCGTTCCACGTGTAGAGCGCTGTGAGCCTTTTATCCGTCGCATTCGCAAGTCCGGGGACGGCGGTCGTCGAAGAGACCGGCGACGCGGCATCGGCATCGTCGGACGAAACATCCCCTCTAAAGTAAATATATCGGCCTGCCGGATATCCAGTCCGTTGGAAGTGAGAAGTCCGGCAACCAGTGGCAGGGCGTTGGACCTTGCATCCGTGGAAACCCCTACCCGCCAGCCCGCGTCGCTCTCTTCGACGCAGATCCGAACCTCGCCGTATGTTGCTTCACCCTCCAGTATTTGGGCAATTATCGAGACGCTCGACGGATCGAGATCAGAGAGCGCGTCGCCCCATTGGGATGTAAGCGCGTCGAGAGCGTCTGATGTAGATTGCGATGTCATAGCCATGTCTGCCTCTCTGGACTGAAGAAGTCTGGTGAGAGCGCCTATGTCTATATGGTAACATCATTCAATTCGCGTGACATGGCGTAACAAGCCATTCAACTTGGGGTAATTCATGACCGGAATAGCGTATCTGATAGAGGCGTTTGCGGAAGGCGATCTGCTGCGCCCACGCCCTGAGGTACGCAACCTGGTTGACCTCTCCAGGTCGGTCGCGCACCTGTGCGGAGTGGAGGGTCTCGAACTGTCCGAGAACGCGCAGGGAATCGTCGAGACCATAGGGGACGCGGACCATATCGTTCTGGTCTTGGTTGACGGCCTTGGAATGAACCTGCTGGAACGTCTTCCCGCCGACTCGTTTCTGCGCAGAAATCTGCGGGAGCAGATGCAGACGGTGTTTCCATCCACTACGGCGGTCGCGCTCACCTCTCTTGCGACTGGCGAGTGGCCTCAGGATCATGCGGTTACCGGATGGTGGACGCACCTGCCGGCTCTCGGCTCTTCCGCAACCATACTCAGCTACACGGCGCGCAGCAATAATCAGGACCTGCTAAAACGCGGCATCTCGCCGGAAACGGCATTTCCGGTCGAGTCGCTATGGAAGTCCATGCCTCGAGATACGCTCACCATAGTTCCCAAAGCGATAGCGGGCTCGGTGTATTCCAAATACTTCGCCGGTGGACGCGAGACGGTGGGCTACGAATCCCTGTCGGGCGGTGTGGATTCGGTCGTCAAGCATGTTCGCGAGTCGGAAGACAGGACCTTCACCTACCTCTATTCGTCACGAGTGGACAGCGAGGCGCATATATATGGCATGACACGGCCGGAAGTCCAGCACGCTCTCAGCGAGGTGGAGCGAGAGATCAAACGTCTGGCGGACGCGCTGAAGGACAGGGCTCGCATAGTGGTCACGGCGGACCACGGCTTTCTGGACGCGCCGCCGCCGAAACGCCACACGCTGAGGGTCAATCGCCAACTTCAGCCTTTCTTCAGGCTCATGCCATCGGGAGACGCAAGGGTAATGTACCTCTATACTCTTGAGTGGGCGAGGGAGCGCGTGCGACGCTATTTCGAACAGCGCTTCGAGCAGGTCTTCATAGTGGTGGACTTGGAGGATGCCATCAAGATACAGCTATTCGGTCCGACAGAGCCGACAGAGGAGACCAGGGAGCGCCTGGGAGACCTGGTGGTTGTGTCTTCAGGCGCCGACGTGCTGGAGTACAACGCATCCCGCGGTTCGGGCAGGATGCTCCAGCTGAACGGACACCACTCGGGTCTGACACCGGACGAGATGCTGATACCGTTGATAATCGTGTGACGTCGTTCCTCGCTGCCCGGAAACGTCATCCAGCGCATTCGCGGCTCATCTTCACGTTACGATTCTCGCGGATATATGCTATAAATTTATGATACCCGATCCTATTTTCGCGGAGGACGATAATGTCCGAAACACTCAATTCCATTCAGGAACTAGGCAGGCTTGGTCAGAGCGTATGGTACGACAATATGTACCGCGCTCTCTTAACCTCGGGCGAATTGGAGCGGCTTGTGGAGCTGGGCGTTACAGGCCTCACTTCCAATCCGACCATATTTCAGAAGGCCATATCGTCCGGGAACGACTACGATGCCTCGCTGGTGAAATACGCCTCGCGC
>JAAXHY010000075.1 GCA_012270665.1 Dehalococcoidia bacterium | reverse complement strand
TCTAACGACTGTCAACCGCTCAAAGCGCCGCGATCTCACGAGCCAGCACGAGCCCGCTCATGCCGATGATCGCCACCACGGTCGCCCGCCTGAAGACGACGTCATTCATCCTCTTGACCAGAAAAGTGGCGAGCAGGAACCCGAGCGTAACAGGCGCTACGGCTATGAGAATCAGCGCGATGCGCTCTGTCGTCATAAGTCCGGCGATGCCGTACCCGATCACACCCGCCGCCTCCACGAACAGGAAGTAGAGTGACAGCGCGCCGCGCACCGCATTCCTGGACCAGTTCTGGGTCAGCATGTACAGCGCCATGATCGGGCCGCCGATTCCGAGCGCGTTCAGCGTAACCGATACCAGGAACGCCACCACGAGCCCGGCCAGCGGTCCGCTCGGTATCCTGGCCCTCACATCGAATGCGACGACGAGGGTGAGGATGATGGTGACCGAAGTGATGGCAATCTTCAGCAGCCCGGCGTCGGAGTCCTTGAGAATCAACACCCCCACCGGCACACCCAACAGGCCCGCCGCTGCCCACGGCCCCACCCTTCGGAATGGCAACTCATCGCGGTTCTGGTGGACGATCAGTACGAAAAGGGCAACTGAAACCGTGTTGACGACCACGATCACGGTCTGCGGCTCCAGTACGAACAGGAGAACCGGGATGGTGGTCATCCCGATTCCGAACCCAACCGTCGAGAGCACCGTCGCGCCCACGAACAGGGTTACGGCGGCTACGACGGACTCGAAGAGTGTAGGCAATTGTCAGCGAGCCGCTGAACCTAGTAGCTCAGGCTGCTCCAGAACCGCTCTTCCTTCCAGGGGTCGCCCTCCATGTGGTATCCGCGCACCTCCCAGAAGCCCGGCGCGTCCTCTGCCATGAACTCGATCCCGTTGACCCACTTCGCGCTCTTCCAGCCGTACCGCTTTGGGACGACCAGTCGCATCGGGCCACCGTGTTCGGGGGTGAGAGGCGCGCCGTCGTGAGAGTGCGCGAACAGAACGTCGTCATCTTCCAGCGCTTCGAGCGCGACGTTGGTCGTGTACCCGCCGTAGCAGTGAGCCATCACGTACTTCGCTTCCGGCTTGGGCTTGACCAGTTTCATCAGGTCGTTGAAGAGGATGCCCTCCCAGGTGTTCTGGAGCTTGCTCCACTGAGTTACGCAGTGGAACTCCGCGTCCAGCGTCACCTGCGGCAGCCCGTTGAACTGTTCCCAATCGAGCGTGATCTGCTCCTCCACCAGTCCGAACACCCTGAACTGCCACGTGGAAAGGTCTATTCTGGGCGTTGGGCCGAATGTTAGCACCGGGAACTTTTCCGTTACGAACTGGCCCGGAGGCGCGGGCGCGCCCTCACGTTCCTGCCTGATTCGCGTAATTCGTCCAAGTTTGTTGAGCATCATTTACTCCGCGAGTATGTTGGGATGTGAAATCTGAGTACAAGCCTATTCTACACTATCTACGAACCGCGCCGGACTTCGGATACGCTATCCTTGGGATGATGAGCGTTCTGACTTCAGTATAGAGCGCATCCGAATCCCCGGAGACTGACAATTCCCAATTCCTGACTTATAATTGAAAGCAAGAAAGGAAATGATATGTTACTTTGGCCCGTAGAAGTCAAGCCGCTGCCCGGATACCGGATCTGGATAAAGTACGAGGATGGCGAGTCAGGCGAGATAGATCTGTCCCACCTTGCCGGAAAAGGCGTCTTCGAGGCATGGGACGATCCCGGACACTTCGAGAAAGTCCATATAAGCCCGTATAGAGCGATAGCTTGGGACGATGACATTGATATGTGCGCCGATGCCCTGTACATGGAGCTTACGGGCAAGACTCTTGAAGAAGTCATGCCCGGCATGGCCCGGTCGTTTCAGGGTCATCATGCCTGAACTCTGTAGATTCTACGGCATCTCTATCCGCATCAACATCCGCGATCACAACCCACCCCACTTCCACGCCAGATACGGTGAACATGAAGCCGCGGTAGATATAAACCTTGGAATCGTATCTGAGGGCCGGCTTCCCCCGCGAGCACGCCGCCTTGTAGAGGAGTGGGCATCCCTCCACCAGGATGAACTCATGGCGGCGTGGAATCGCGCCCAGCGTTCGGAGCCGCTCGGCAAAATCGCCCCACTGGAGTAAGAAGACGACCCCTGACCACAGCCCTTGGATCATCGTCCGATACGCAAATCGAATACCTCCCGCCTCCTCATGGGGGAAGCGGCGAACTGAATACTTGACACCCTTCGCCGTGTATCATCACAATAGCCGTTGCTTTTCAACATGGTGGCGCCTCGATGTCTGACACACCCTCCTCCCTGAGCGGCATAACGGTTATTGACCTGTCCGACGGACTGGCCGCGGCGCTGGCGTCCATGTTCATGGCAGACAATGGCGCCCGCGTTATCCGCGTCGTTCCCGATGGCTCTGAAGTCGTGCGCAAGCTTGACATATTCGCCATCTACGACAGGGGCAAGGAGGTCGCGCGTCTCGACCCGGATAATCCCTCTGAACATCTGCGTGAGATGTTCAGAGGGGCCGACGTCCTGATAGACGACCGCTCCCCCACACGCGAAGATCTGGGGATTGACACGCTGGCTGACCTCGACCCACTCCTCGTTCACTGCTCCATTACCGGATACGGGTCTGAAGGCCCATTGAAAGACGAGCCTGCTGATCACGATCTCGTGGCCGCGCGAACGGGGATTCTCGCCAGCCAGCCCTCTTACCGCGACGGTCCTATTCACGTTGTGCATCCCGTCGCATATGTCGGGGCAGCCCTGCTCGCCAGCCTGGGCATAGCCGCCGCGCTCTATCGGCGCGAGACGACGGGCAGGGGAGGACGAGTCCGGACCTCGCTGATGGCCGGCGCGCTCCTGTACACCCCCAAGGCCGTCGGCGATGCGATACCCGCGCGTCCGTTCAATATGACTCCGCAGGGGGGAGGCCCCTTCTACAGCGTCTTCGAGTGCGCCGACGGCGAGTGGATCCAGCTTGGTTGCATACACTCCGGCTTCGTTGACCTCGCCGCCGCTGTCATCGGTGTCGCCGACACGATCTATTCCAACCCCGAAGAATACGGCGACGGCCGCTGGCCCAGGGACGAGGCCGCGCGAAAGAGACTGTTCGATCTCGTCGCGGCGGCGCTCAAGACCAGGCCCGCGCGGGAATGGATAGAAGACCTGCGCGCGGCGGACGTGCCCTGCGACGTGGTTCGCTCCGCCGAAGAAGCGATGCGCGATCCCCAGATTCTGCACAACGGCCTGGTACACGAGTTGGATGACCCCCTTCTTGGTCCAACACGCATGACCGGCCTGCCGATAAAATTCTCTGAGACACCCGCGCGGGTCCGTGGTCCGAGACCGGACGCCGCGACCGGCCATGTCGCTCCTCCACAACAGTCAACGTCGTTCGCGTCCTCCCAGCCGTCATTCCCGCGAAGGCGGGAACCCATATACGCGGATGCGACCGCCCTCCCACTCGCCGGTGTCCGGATCATGGAGATGACCAACGTCATAGCCGGGCCCGTCGCCGGCCGTCTTCTTGCGGACCTGGGGGCGGACGTAATCAAGTTCGAGTCCCCGGACGGTGACATATCGCGGCCCGCCGGAGGCACCGGATTCATCGCCTTCAATGCCGGTAAGCGGGCTATGTCCGTGAATACCCGCACTGAGGAAGGCAAAGAGATAGCCCGGAGGCTTGCGTCCGTTTCCGACGCTATCCTGGCTAACATGAGGCCCGGCGCAACCGACCGCATGGGGCTCGACACGGCTACGCTTCACAGGCTGAATCCGCGTCTTGTACAGTCTCACATCACAGCGTATGGATGGGATGGACCATACGCCCAGCGTCCGGGTGTCGACCCCATCGCGCAGGCCATCACCGGCCTTCAGCGCGCGCAGGGTGGCTACGACTCTCCTCCCGTTTACCTGTCCGCCCTCGCGCCCTGCGACTACACAGGCGGCGCTCTGGGCGCGCTTGGGACCGTTCTCGCTCTGGTCGCGAGGGCGCGCTTTGGAATGGCCCAGAAGGTGGATACCAACCTGCTGGCAAGCGGGTCTGTGATGTGCGCGGACGACTTTCTTGACTACCACGGCAAAGCCCCGCGACGACTGCCTGGCAGCGATCAGATGGGTGTGGGTCCTCTTCGACGCCTTTACAGTACTTCCGACGGCTGGGTCCATATCTCGGCTGAAGGGGATGGAGACAGCCAGAAAATACTGTCTGCGGTGTCCAAACTGGACGGATTCGAGGGCCGGATGGAACTGGATGAACCTGGAATTGAATCCTTGCTGAGTCTCAGTTCAACTGACGACGTGATCGGAATTCTGCGGGAATATGGCGTCCCGCGCGCGCCTGTTGTGGACGGCTACAACATGGGATTCTTCTCAGACCCACAGGCCCGGGCCAACTCGATGGCCGTCACTCTCACGCACCCCTCTCTGGGCGATATTCACTTCAGCGGCAACTTGGTGTCTTTCGGAGACCTCGATACCCTGCCTAAACGGCCCACGCCGCTGCTCGGCCAGAACACCGCCGAGATCCTCGCCGAACTCGGCTATGACCAGGAGCGGACCCGTGAACTGTATGACTCGGGTGTCGTGAGGACAGAATCGGTCGCATGAAAGACCCACGCGCGGCCGCCATCAGATTCACTCTTGTGTCTTCTGCCGTACTCCTGTCCATATTGGCGCAGGTATTCATACGAGATGGCGGACTTCAGTGGGCAGTCGCGCCTTTGGTCGTTGCCGTCGCGTGTCTGGCGCTGGACTCCGTTCGCGCTCGCATCGGCAATTCCGACACCGCGTCCCAGCGACAATTGCCCTTCGACTTCCACACACGGCCCGCCGAGTGGAGTTTCAGGCTGTGGAATATCGAATTCACGCGCGGCGACCTGGGTTGGGCCTCCATAATCACCGCCTGTCTTCTCATGTCCGTCTCGTTGAGGGACTTCGGACGTGAGGGAGTGGAAAGCCTGTCTCTGGCTTGGTACTGCTTTGGCGCGGCGGTAGTCCTGCTCCTGGTCGGAATAGCCATAATTGACGCGCGACTGGCCGGAATCGTGAGCCGGGTGAGGGCGGACCGCGGATTCAAAGTTGAATTGCGTTCTCTCGCGCCTTGGCTGATTCTGGGCGCGATACTGGTCGTCGCAGCCGGTGTCAGGCTTTACAACCTCGAAGACGTGCCCGCCGGCCTGTGGTATGACGAGGCATCCAATCTGTCCCATGCTCGTATGTACGCAGAGGATCCGGGCCAGATTCCGGTATATGAACCTGCAACGACAATGCCGACGCTCTTTCTCATACCGGTAGCAGGTCTCGTCAAACTCGCCGGCGTTTCCGTCACGAGCGCGAGGATCATCGCGGCGCTGTTCGGCGTAATCGGAATCGCGGCCGTGTTCCTATTCGTCCGGCAATTACTCGGAAGCCCCGCCGCCCTGATTGCGGCCACTCTGGTCGCTTTCATGCGATGGGACATCATCTGGAGTCGGATAGGGTTTCATGCTTCGGCCAGCGTGATGTTTGCCGCTCTGGCGGGGTGGCTGACACTGCGCGCCGCCAGAAGCGGGCACTACTCGGACTATGCTCTCGCGGGCGCTTCTCTAGGGCTGGGAATGTGGTTCTATACATCCAACCGTATATTTCCGCTGGTGGCGGGATTCATTCTCATTCATCACTTTCTGATCAATCGGCCGCCCTTTCGTCGGTTTGTCATAGGCGTATGCCTGATGGCGCTCTCCGCCCTCTTTGTCGCGGCCCCCGTGGTTCAGTACGCGCTTGACGATTCGGATGAATTCTTCAAACGTACCCGTCAGGCGTTGATCTTCGACATCGCCCCGAGCGACCAATGGCTGGGCCAGATCAACGAGAACCTGGAAGAGCATCTCCTGATGTTCAATCGTCGGGGCGATCCCAATCCTCGTCACAACCTGCCGGATGAGCCCATGCTCGATTTCGTCTCCGGCGGGTTGTTCGCGCTTGGCTTCTTCTTCGCTCTCACACAGTGGCGAAGCACGGGCCTGCTTACCTTGCCGTTCTGGGTACTGCTCATGTTACTTCCCGGAGTTCTGACGGTTCCCTGGGAATCACCCCAGTCGCTGCGTTCCATACTGGTGATCCCCGCCGTGGCCGCGCTCACAGCCTATCCTCTGCAGCGTCTGTGGTCGGTTAGCAAGAATGCGCCCTGGTCTGCCGCGCGTCGGTTTGCCCTGCCCGGCGCCCTGGGAGCGCTGGGCTTCATCGCTTATGTCAATGTGGAATTCTACTTCGACGATCAGGCGAACGATCCGAGGGTGTATGCCGAGTTTTCGACCGATGAGCTTCTCATGGCCGAAAGCCACGAGGAACAGCAGAGGCGAGGATACTCGATTTGGGTGTCGCGCCAGTTCCTGTTTGGGCTGACTGGAGGACTGCTCGGCAGTAGTCCGAAGGTGGAGGTTGTCAAACCGCCCCAGACATTGCCGCTTGACTCCACTCAGGTCTGGCATGGAGCGGCGGTCTATTTCGAGCCAAGGGAGAGAGGATTCTGGGAACTGGCGCGCGCCTACTACCCTGACGCGGAGTTCGATGCCGTCACCGCGCCAACAGGCGGGAAGCCGATGTTCTACACGGCGTTTATCAGCCGCGAGCAGCTGGAGGCGCGGCAGGGCCTGAATGTAGCCTACACGCTCTGGGATGAGCCTGTCATGGACGGTCCGCAACCTATCCGCGACTTCTTCTGGCATACGAGCTACGGTCCCCAAGAGTATCCATACGACCTGCGGATCAACGGCGCTTTGAAGATTGACGCCGGAGGCGAGTACGAATTCGAGCTGGATAGCGGTCTTGACGTATATGTCGAACTGGATGGCCTGCGGATTCTAACCCCCGAGAAACCGAGGTCCAAGGTGGCGCCCGCCGTAGGTCTGCACAGACTGTTGATCCGTGGAAGGGTGACCCAGCCGGACGGATTCGTTCGCGTGCTGTGGAAGCCTCCGGGAGGTGAACTCGAACAGGTCCCGTTCAGTAACTTATACAGAGGGACGGCGCGCCCGATGGGAGCCGTAGGACGTTTCTTCAAGGGAGACCAGGAGTCAGGCTTGCCCGACGCCGTGGAGATAGCTCCATCCCTGGACGTATTCAGTTACTTCCCCGTAGTGAATGAACCTCACACGGTGGTCTGGGAGGGTATGCTGAACGTCAAACAACTGGGCGAGCACAAGTTCGCTGTTGAAAAGGTGTCCGGCCCGGTCAAGTTTTACTTTGAGGGTGACTTGTTGGCGCAGGACCCCCCGTCTGAGGAGGTCGGCGGGGAAGGGGAGGTTCTCGTCGGCTCGGGATCTTACCCAATACGGATTGAATATGTGGCCGAGACCGAAGGTAGGTCAACCATGCTCAAGATACTGTGGCAGCCGCCAGACGGAAAGATGACCCCGATTCCGGTGGAATCCCTCTCTCCCTCCCGTGAATATATGCTGAAGGTATTGGAGTAGTCGTCGAATTACTCTGAGTGTATTGCGGGTGGTCCGCCTTCGAGAAACTTGGTCCGGAGGAACGGGTCTTTGGCGGGGAAGACTCCAACTATTCGAGCCGGAGAGTCGCCAATAGCCTCGAATCCATGGGGCTGCCCCGGAGGAACGACAACCGTATGGTCGGCGCCCACGTCGACAGTATCGTCGCCTATCCGGACGCGGAGTGTACCCTCCAGAATGACGATAAGTTCGTCGTCCTCGTGGGTGTGGAGCGGCGCTCCTGTCCCGATTCCCACCTCGCTGACCGAGGCGTCAACGGCGGTCGTCCCGTCGCCTTCTTCGGTAATCAGCCACTTTCGGTAGTTCGGCCTCCACGGGACTTCGGTAGCGTTGTTGTGGTCTATGATTGGCATTTTCTCCTGTCCTTTTCGAGCCTTCGACGGTTACTTTATCTTCGGTGGCAGGGCTATGAGGAACAGCAGGCCGCCCAGCATATTCAGGCCGGCGAGCGTGGCGAAGGCGATGGTGTACTCTCCGGTGGTGTCTCGGACCATTCCTGCGACCACCGGCGCGGCCAGCAGCAGGATGTTCATCGGCACCTGGGAGATACCCATTATCTTGCCGAACGACTTTCGCCCGAAGTATTCGCCTCGAATCGAGACGGTGAGTGGATTCCGTCCGCCGAAGCCTATACCGAACAGCAACGCGAATCCGTATGCCACCATAAGTGTCGCAGGACCGAAGGTCAGCAGAAACACTCCACTTGCCTGTATCCATGTGAACACGAACAGGGCGTATCTCTTGGGCACTAGGTCGCCAACGAAGCCGCCCACTATCTGGAACAACATAGAGACTGCGGTATAAGCGGTTATCACGAAGGCCGAGGTCTGCAGGGAGTATCCGCGGTCGTCCATCATAGGGGCCAGGTGAGCCATCATGGCTATGAGTATCATGGAAGTGAAACCGTGGCCGACACTGATGAACCAGAAGGCGGGTGTCATCAGCGCCTGTCTGAGAGTGAATTCGGGATCCGTGTCTTGCACACTTGAACGCTGTCTTCTACCGGGTTGTTCGATGTTCTGATCCTCCGGTTTATCGCCGTCCGGGAGCAGCCCATAGTCCTCGGGCCGGTTGCGAATGAGCCTCGTGAGCGGGAAAATGACCACCAGCACGATGACTCCGATGATGACTACTGTCGTCTGCCATCCGAGCCTGTCGAACTTGGGGTCAATCGCCCAGGCGATGGCCGGTATGAGTACCAGCGTGCCAATCCTGCTCACCGAATTGGAAAAACCCATCGCCTTGGCTCGGTGCCGGATGAACCAGTTGTTCAACATGGTCATGAGGGGAAGCCAGCTGCCGAGGCCCTGGCCCAGAGCGATGATCATGTAGATGAGATAGAACATCCACAGGTCGCGGAATACCCAGCCGAATATAGTGACGTTCTGAATCTGGCTGAATAGAATCCAGCCGATGCCTGTGATGATCATACCGATTAGCACGAGCCTTCGCGTGCCGAATCTATCTACGAGAATTCCCTCGATGGGGCCTAGGATGCCGCCCTCTATGCGAGTGAGGGAGAACGCAAGCGAAAGTTGAGTCCTGGTCCATCCGAAGGTGTGTTCCAGCGCTACGAACCACAGTCCCATGGCGTGGAACACGGGGGTAGAAGAGATGACCATGACCGAGCCGCTGACCGCGACCAGCCACCATCCATAGAATACTCCTCGGGGGTTGAGTCGGAGACGCGCGACCTCGGTGAGCTGACTCAAAGCGCCGGAACCTAACCGCCGAGATCCATGCCCATGTCCACGGGGATATTGCGCTTTCGTAGGGCATCGTCGAGCTTGGCCCGGAATTCGTCCCAGAGCGCCTCTCTGTCCTCTTCGCAGTCGTGGTGGCCGTTTAGGTCCTGTATGGACTCGCGGTATTCGTCCATGACCAGGTCTTCGGACCTTCCCATTGGCATATCGAAGAAGCCCGCCTCGAATTTGGGCAAGCGGCCCGGCGGGAAGTATCCCTTGTCAGGCAGGCTGTAACCCTCGAGGTTGTCGCTGTTTTTGCCGATGACTCTTCCCGTCTCGACGTAGTATTTCATCACTTCGGGCAGTCCGTAGCGCTGGACGGGACAGACCTTCATGCACACGCCGCAGCCGGAGTAGCGTGTCATTACCGGGCGACAGCGGCGGAAGTCCAGCTTGCTCTTCTCGACCCCCCGGAACCAGACCTTGTTCTGGTTGATGGCCCTGCCCGGGCATCGCATCGAGCAGATGTGGCATATCTCGCAGAACTTGGTGATCCCATAGTCAACGGGCCTGTCGTGGGTGATCAGGGCGTTCGTCGTGATGATCTGGAGCCGAGCGCGCGAGCCAAAATGAGGCGACAAGAGCTGACCGTTGACTCCGAGCTGGCCCAGGCCCGCCTGTACGAACAAGGGGATCATGGGGCCGAAGTGCCAGGTCGGTCCCCACACCTGGGCGGCGTAGCCGAGCGAGTGTATGAACTCCATAAGCTCTTTCGCCATTTCAGCCTGCTTCATATGGGCTTCGCCGTGCGCCTCTTCCGCGTCGAGGCTCGGCAGCGACTGGGTGGCTATGTAGTCCTGCTCGACGGCGAGACAGATAGCGTGCTTGAGTTCCGCTCGGACGTACTCGCGTTTGCTCTTGTAGATGTAGCGACGGTCGAAGTTGGTGAAACCGACCTCGCCGTAGCCGAGTTCGCGGGCCCTGGCGCGTATCGCTTCGGTAACGTCCTTTCCTGGGACTGGGTCCGCGGTGGGTTCCATGTACCTGGTGGACTTCAGCCACTCCACAACGGGTTCGATTTCGGCCTGGTGCTTGCGATATAGTTCGGCGGTTTCCGGCGCGGCGTCTTCCCGGACGTCGAGGGCCCAGAGTGAGGAAGCGCTGTGTTCCACCGCGACGCTTTCCAGTGGATACTCGCGGGCGTAGTATGTGATTTCGTTGTCTCTTGTCGGAGTTCCCGGTACCGACTTGAGATCGGCGGCAATCGGAATTTCGACATCGTCGTCTCCGTGCCGCCTTCCGGGCCTGTTTACATTGTATCCGACTCTTCGCGCCATAATCGTTTCCCCTTCTTGCGTTTGTGAACCCAAGAGCGAGTGTAGTTTCTGTCCCAGGTCATGTCAACGAATGTGCGGCAGGACCTCGCTGACGCGGAATGTGGCTCAGGCTCCGGTCCTCACAGAACCAGCCAATGAGAAGGCGCCCTGATGTACACTCTCAACTTGGCGCGCCGCCCGGCTGACATGATCAGGATCAGCGCGCCGAGGCCGCGGGTTCTTCCATTGCCGCGTAGTTCATGTGATACAGGTGGGCGTACAGTCCATCCATAGCCATGAGTTCATCGTGGTTGCCGACTTCCATGACTTCGCCGAAATTCAGGACGACGATCTTGTCCGCGCCGCGTATGGTGGACAGCCTGTGTGCAATCACGATGGCAGTTCTGTCCTTGAGAAGCTCCGCCAGCGCCCGCTGTATCAGAACTTCAGTGTAGCT
>JAAXHY010000079.1 GCA_012270665.1 Dehalococcoidia bacterium | reverse complement strand
TTCGGCGTTACGGTCGAGGGCAATTTCGAGGGTATGGCTGTTCTGAACGTACCTGCCCCTCCCGCCGAGGTCGCGTCCCGCCACTCCATGTCTCCCGACGAGCTCGACGAGCTCATCGAGTCCGCAAGCGCGAGATTGCTTGAGGAGCGTTCCAGAAGGATCGCGCCACTCACCGACACCAAGATGATCACCTCCTGGAACGGCCTGATGATGGCTGCCATGGCCGAAGCCGGCGCCGTGTTTGGCCGGGAGGATTATCTCCAGGCGGCTCGCGACAACGCCGTTCTCATACTCGAAAACATGGTGCGTGACGGCCGCCTCAGAAGGACGGACGGCGATTCTCCAAACGGCGCGCAGGGCTTCCTCGACGACTACTCCCATCTTATTGACGGCCTTCTGACTCTGCACTCGGCTGACGGCGATCTGCGCTGGCTTCTTGAAGCGGAAAAGCTCGCGCGCCAGGCGGTCGCCCTGTTCTGGGACCCGCTTCAGAACAGGTTCTATGATACCGGCGGCGACCAGGAGAGCCTGATAATTCGTCCGCGCGACGTTACCGACAATGCCCTGCCCTCCGGCCACTCTATGATGACTGGCGTTCTCATCCGACTCTCCATCATCACCGGGGACAGTGAACTCAGGACGATAGCCTCCGATTCCCTGCGGGCTGTCCGCGACATCATGATCCAGTTCCCCACCGGCGCCGGACACTGGCTGTCAGTCCTGGACTTCTATCTTTCCGACCACAAAGAGGCCGTAATAATAACCCCTCCAGCGCCCGCCGACACACACGCTCCCACCGTCATACCCGCGAAAGCGGGTATCCACGCCCAGTCAACCGCCACTGATATGCTCCATCGCCTCGCCTCCGCCTATCACACAAGCGCCGTCGTCGTATCCGCCCCCCAGGACGCCGCCGCCAGCCAGTGGCCCGTCTTCCAGGGCCGCTCCGTCATAGACGATAGACCCACCGCCTACATCTGCCGAAACTACGCCTGCCAACTCCCCACCACCGACCCCGACACGATGATGTCCCAGGTCCTTAGCTAGCTAGTGCTGACAGCTTCTTCGCGTATGGTCTCAGAATCGCCATGTGCAGACGGCATTAGACAGACTCACGGCATCAAGAGATGCTTGGAATGATGAAACCATTATGGTCGCCCAGATAGCGTGTCAACGTTCACCGGCGTAGCTATCTGTGAACCCAAATGTCATTTCTTCGGAGGTCGTTAAGTCGCCGCAATGACGAACTCTTTATTTGACGTTCAGACAAATTCTCTCTTGACAACCTTAACAGAACGCATGTACTCTATAAAACATACAGAACTATTGTGCGGCACACTAATTGATGATTCATAACTGACCACGATGACCAGAACAACCAGA
>JAAXHY010000438.1 GCA_012270665.1 Dehalococcoidia bacterium | reverse complement strand
CTTGCCCGATCCCGACACGCCGGTGATCACGACCAGCTTGTTGCGTGGGATGGTTACGTTGACATTCTTGAGGTTGTGTTCGCGCGCGCCCCGAACGACGATGTTCTCAAGAGGCATGATGAAAAAGGATCCTCCGTCGGCGGATTTAGAGAGAAGCGGACATGGCGCTAGAGATGCGCCGCCGATAAGATTCTAACACCGGCAGGGGCGGGATGTCAGGCATTTTTGTACAATTTTGAGACTACACCTGAACATGTGCGTCAAGGATTGTGTGCCGTACGGGTCTTCCTCGAGTTTCTCGCTGGTAATCTATACACGTTTAACCACGCTCAACATTCAAGCTGAGCCGTAGCTTGGTATTCAAACGGCTCACAAACGTATCCTTATCAGGTATATTGGGGTTATTGCGCATAGCCTGATAGATTTCATCAATGCTGGTTGAGATGTAGCGCGAGTGTCGCAAACTCAGGACATTGTTATTCTGTACTATGTTGTAGAGGGCGAACCTAGAGGCATGGGATGGCGAAAATCCACTTAGTTTGAGCCCATACCTGCTCGTTAAGTTCGCATAGATATATTCCTGCATGACCCAGTAACACTTGGCATCCCAAGATTCATATACTACGCCCTTGTTAATCAGTTGAGTTATAGCGCGTTTGATGGAGTCGTAAGTATTCATGCCGAATGTGTAAGACTTGTCTTGCCAATCATCCCTATCGAAGAAATCCTGTATTCCTTGAACCAGTCCACCAGTACTTGTAGTAGAGTCCGCTTGATATTCCACTAATACAAAATCTTCAACTTCAGGCTTCATCCTCTTGTGCTTTGCTAGGACGAAGTCTATATTCCCGACATTGGGAAGTCTGACTTCAGGGAACACGATTATGTTGTCAAAGCTACCGAAATAGTGCTTAGCGATATTCTCCAGAACCGTGGAGATACCTTGGATAGAGCCTTGCTCATCAAAACGATGCGGGCAAACGATATGCACCTCACCATTATGTTCAGCCGAGCACACTCCAAAGGGAAAATCAATCAATCTGCTTTTCTTGTTGCACCGAGCGTTCTGAAACGGACACCAGTGCCTTTCACGAATACGCATAGCTTCATCGGAGCGGTTCAGAACCGGATAGCCAAATATCTCCGCGGGGCGATTGATCGAGCTATCCATATTTCCGTTTTCCTTGGATCAGTCGCTTCCAGATATTGCGAATCTCATCTGGCCCAAGTTGGCTGTCTAATAACCATCCTAGCGTCGAGGCGCACTGTCGGCAGAACGTCTCACTGTCACTGGTATCAACAGTTTCTGGCGGCATCCATTTATCGGGTGGGCTTGTGACACCAAGAGCAAAAATTAGGATGTTGTCGTGCTTTATCGAGTTGAGATTTCGGATGTGGACAGAAATAGGATGCTCGGAGTACACGGTGAAGGCGTCCATTAGTTTGAATCCGGCGTCTTTGAGAGATATAGTAAGGTCAGCCCACGCCTCGGGGTCCCAATGGTGGAAGGTGAACGCCATACGCCCTGTATCGGCGCTCAGTACACGTTCACACTCACTGAATATCCCAGACAGCGTTGTCAGAAAGTTGCTACTATGAGATTTAGTCAGAACCGCGCTTCGCGTTTCATCGTAATTCCACTCAATCTCCCCAGGAAGTAGATGTGGCAGCCAAACCCGGAAAAAGGCAGCCAAGTTGCTGTACTGGACGTTATCATAGTAGGGAGGATCGGTTACGATCAGGTCCACTGAGTGATCTTCAACAGGCAAATCCTGAGAATTGCCGTGGATAAGCCAGAACCTCTGACTTTCACCCTTGAAGTCAGTCTGGCTAAATACTTCTACACCACTATCTACTTCACCGGGTATTGAGACCAATTCACTTTTGCGGTTGTCTCCAATCTTTCGCTCTATAGGTAAATTCGCCCACCTACGCCCACGCTCGATACGATCCCTGAAGAGTAATTGCAGGTTACCGGATGACTTCCGAGAGTTGATAGGGTTATTCTCCAAGGCTGTATATTGGAATGAATAGGCGTGCAAGGCGAAAACGTGTCGTATCGCGCCTGGACGCCTTTTGTACCAGCCTTTGTAGCCACATAGCATAGAGTTAAATTCCAAAGACGTGGACACAAGCATCCCAAGGTTAAGCCTATCTATTCTATCGTAGTTCTTTAATTCTTGAATGGCTTGGTAAATATAAAGAAGTTGGCGAGAAGAAAAAGTGTCCAGATATGAGTGGATACCGTGCTTTAACAGATCTCTAGTCTTGTCGCCATGCTCTACATTAAAGCTATTCACATTCTCGAAGTCTAATTTAGAACGTTCGTTGTCAGCGGATTGTATCCGCGCCAAGTCGGATATGCTAGGCGGGCGGAAAAATATGCCGTGTTCGATACAAGAAGCGACGATAGCGATAGGAATATACCGAGAGTAAAAAGGCAGATCGAGTAATTCTTGGTATTCGCTTTCACAGATATCGCATACTTTTTCCGATTTAGTGACCAGACGTGCTGGCGAAATAGTAGCGTGTACTCTGGTTTCACCAGTTATGATGTCCCAACTCTCTGGACAGATGCAGATTGTTCTATCCTCTTCTTGCCGTAGATTATACTGGTCAATCTGTACGACTTTCCCGCAGTCGCAAAATTTACTCAACCCATATAGCGTATATTGAGAATCTACCGTCTTCTCACAAGTTGGGCATTCTGTCTCAAAACAGTGTCTGAGATTGTTATATATACTGGAGAAGAATTCATTGAAAGCAGTTCGCAAATCCGTTATCTCCGCGTGTGTGAGGGTAGCGCGGGCTTGCAGCACAGGTATTGGGTCTATATCGGCTCCAATCACATTCGCCCCTAATCGGATCGCCTCATGAAGTGTA
Source organism: Dehalococcoidia bacterium (assembly GCA_012270665.1). Next base: position 4,165 of record JAAXHY010000438.1, on the reverse strand, counting down.
GTTCCTCCTCCCATCATAGGGTCCAGAACCGTCATACCCTCTAAGCCACCAGGGGTATAGTAGTCGCGACGCTCGACTTCCGGGGCGAACTGCTTGAGTATGGCTCGGAATGTCGAGCCACACCGTCGCGCCCACCATTTGTGAAGATAGGTATTGGGACGAAACAGATGTTTGTTGTACACCTCGCGACGGGAAAGCTCATCAACGAACTGCTCAGGGAATGTGTAGTGCGTCTCTGAATCACTGTCATACTCAGAAGAAGGTATCAGTCCATACATCCCCAACTGATGCGCTTCCCGAATAGCATGTCTGGACGACGGTAGATCTGCTTCAGTCTGAATATGATATGTATCCATGAATTATGACCTCTATTAGCAGGTCTTTCAAACGTAGATAATCGAGCGAACTAATGTGCCATTGCCTGTGCGCTATTATATCTTGGCGCTAGGAAAAAGGTCAAAGCGTTCAGAGCGCGCCTAAGCGCCATATCAGACCCCCTCTCTAAGCCGCGCCATCGCTAATGACCCAGGAGCCGGTCTCCACGCTCTTGCCTGGTATCCCTCGCCCATCGCGACGACGGTCCGTCAGGGCGTGCAGCGGGCGGCTTTGCGGGCCCCTAGGCCGAACAGACAGGCGCGGCAGGAGCATAGTTGCGACTCATCGTGATGCTCTTCGCCGCGTATGCCCTCGTCAGTTTACCACTGGCCACTCTGGGTCCAGGCCGATACCCAGCCGCTCCGCTCGCGCGAAGACCGAATCGGAGACCGTTCGATAGACCCCCGCCTCGTCCACTCGAGTCGAGTGTCCCTCGCTGAAGACGACTTCGCCGTTGACTAGGACCGTATCCACGCTTCCGGTCCCCATCGTCAGCGCCAGCAGGTGGAGCGGGTTGTTGGCGGGATAGGCTTCGGCCGCCCGCGCCGACCTCACTACCACGTCCGCTCGCTTGCCCGACTCTAGGCTTCCAAGCTCCGCATCCATCCCGGCCGCTGCTGCCGCGTTGATGGTCTGCATCTCCAGCAGTGCCCCGGGCGAGAGGGGATCCTCGTATGTCTGCGATTGATAGCGCGCCGCCAGCATGGTATCCCCGGGCGTGCTGTCCCTTGCGGCGTCCGTGCCAAGCGAGACGCGGGTCCCCCGGCGATATCGCTCCGCCATCCTGAAGTCCGCGATTCGTCCCAGGCCGAGCGAGAAGAAGGCAGCCGGACACCATACGATCTGGCAGCCCGATTCGTGAACAGCCTGTTCCTCCGCCTCGTCCAGCGCGTTCGCGTGTACGATGACCGTATGCTCATCCAGGACACCCATCTCCTGAAGATGAACGAGTTGGCTCGTGCCGGTCAGAGCGCGATATATCTCCATCTCGCCGGGTACGTATCCCGCGTGCATGAACAGGGGGACGTTGTTGTCCCGGGCGCATGTGTGCGCGGCCCGCAGAAGTTCTGGCGAGGCCGTTCCCAGGCCATATAGGAAGACGCACCCACGGACCAGCGCGTCAGGATCTCTGTTGCGATGAAGCTCCATGTCCAATTGCCCCAGTGATCGGTCGAGATCAACGGGCGCGCGGGCCGTCAGACTCGGACTCACCAGCGAGGGAATCGCATCGAAAGTCTCACGCCTGTCCCAGAGATAGAGCGGGGCGAAAAGTGATCGCAGCCCCACACGCTCGACCGCTTCCGCCGCTGCCTCGGTGTGGAACAGCGAGCCGGGCTCGATGAACATCGTAAAGCCGCTGCGAAGCATCTCCAAACCGGCCATGACTGTGGCCGACGCTTCGTCTTCGGCGGTGACGCCAGCTTTCCAGTCCGCGAAATTGACTGACGAGCCCGTGTCGCGGACGTTGCCGAAGACCCCCCGACAGGAGGTATGCACGATGTGATTGTGAGCGTCTATGAAGCCGGGATGCACGATGCCGCCCTCGGCGTCCACCGTCGTCCTCGCATCAAAGCGATTTCGCAGCTCGGCGTCGGCGCCAACCTCCACGATGCGCGAACCTGTGATCGCCACCGCGCCCGGACGGTATATCCTGCGCTCAGAATCCATGGTGATCACCTGGCCGTTGCGAATGAGAACGTCGCATGTACTTCTGTTCATGAGGATGTACTCCGGGGCCGCCTGCGGCTACGATACCGAAATGTGCTGAGAGGCGTCGCGGCGGGCTTGTCCAACTCGCGCCGCGCGGCTATCATACTACTAGCTTAGAGTAGCGGGAAGCAGGCCATGGTCGCAAAAACCACAGACACAATCATAAGACCGCGCCACACCGACCATCACGAAGACCCGGGCATGTACGGACTGCTCGGAGAACGGGTTCCCATCGAAGTGATTCAGCATCCGGTCATAGAATACGTCGCCATGGCAGTTAGGTACATCCTGGACGGGGATGGGACTGTATTCGTCGGCTCCAACATCCCGCTCCGCACCAACCCCCGCAACCGGCGCGAACACGAGGCCCCGGACTACTATCTGGCCTGGGGAGTGGACGTGTCGGCCATCAGGGGCAAGACGGCCTACAACCTGTGGGAGGTGGGTAAGCCGCCGGAATGGGTGTTGGAGGTGGCGTCGCCGAGCACATATGAGAGGGACCTGTACGAAAAGCCGGACAGGTACGCCGAGATAGGGATCGGCGAGTACTGGATGTTCGATCCGACAGGCGGTGAGTTGTACGGTCAGGCGCTGATGGGATTCGAGTTGGTGGATGGCGGGTACGAGCCTGTGGAGACAGGTCGGAACGAGCATGGGTTGTTGAGTGGATACTGCCGCGAGTTGGGCGTGAGACTGTGTCTGGTGGAGGAATCTGAGCGCGAGGGACTGCTGGGGATACAGCCTGATCTGGGCGTTCTGTTCGATATGGACTTCAACCCTGCGCTGCTGCTGTTTCAGGAAGTGGAGTCAGGTTTGTATATCCTGGATATGGCGGGACTGAGGGCTGAGCGGGACTTCGAGCGCGAGCGCGCCGAGCGCGCTGAAGAAGCGCTGGCGGAGGAACGCGCCGCCCGCGTCCAGGAACAGGTTCGCATACGCGAACTGGAAGAAAGGCTGCGACGCCTCAGGGAATAGACGTCGCAACGATTACACCCGCGCCAGAAGTCGCTCACATCCGGCTCAATAGCGCGCGCCGTAATTGGAGGGCGTGGTCTTCGCGCTTAGAGATTCGCTCGAGTTGATGCGACGCCCCAAGCGCCACTTCGCCGAGCAGTCTGAGAACTCACCACCCCAGCGACTCGCTACCAGTCCAGCCCCACCGCCCTGGTCAGAAACTCCGAAAAGGGCGCGGCCACGGTGCAGGCGTCGGCATACACCTCGATGAAGTCCGGCGCGCAGGCATCTTCCTCCGTAAAGCGCGTGGTCGCCACGAACGACTTGAGTTTCAGGTGCTCGATCAGCGGATGGTCCGCGTCAATTCCACGGGGAGGACGCTTCAGTGACTCCCCGTCCAGCGTATAGACCGAGGTGAACTCTTCATTGCTGACTATGCTCCTCCACTTCTCCGGGTTCGCCACTATCGAGCCCCTGATCTTGCCCACCGTCGCCGAGTTTGGACGCCATACCCCGGCCCCGGCGAACACCATTCCTGGCTGGAGATGCAGATACAGTCCAGGTCCATGCGCCTCGCGTCCGACCTCATGTCGGAAGTGCATACCCGCGTTAGTCTTGTAGGGGCTCTTGTCCTTCGAGAAGCGGACATCCCTGTATATGCGGAATATGGACCCGCCCGATAGCCTCGGGTCGGCGACCATGTGGGGACTTATCTCGTGGAGCCTGTCCCCGAAGTCCGCGACGAACTGGACCAGAGCGTCGCGCACATCTCGCTCATAGCGCGCCTTGTTGTCCTGGAACCACTCTCGATTGTTGTTCTCCGCAAGCTCCAACAGGAACTCGAACAGGGCGGGCGTGAAGTGCGCTGAATTGGTCATCGTCTCTCCCATATCTATTGACGCCACAATGCTCATTGATGTGACTCGAGCGAAGACCATCTTAGAATGGTTGGGTGCGCGTCTCTAGCTGTGCGAGGTCTCTTATCTGGCAGGGACTTTTCAAAGTCTTTCACGGTTTCGTCTGATACTCCATTCTATGCTACAATGATTGTATGGATTCAGAACATACGTATAAATCATTGTTTATAGTGCAGGCCAGAAGACAGCGAAAGAATTCTTTCGTAGCT
>JAAXHY010000565.1 GCA_012270665.1 Dehalococcoidia bacterium | reverse complement strand
TGGACGTGCTGTTCAACAACGCCGGAATCGTCAGAGGGCAGGGCGCTACCCCTATATGGGAAATCTCCGACGAAGACTGGCGCCTCGGCATAGATACCAATATGTCCAGCGCCTTCTACTGCTCCCGCGCCATCGCCAAGCACATGGTCGAACGCGGCAGCGGGAAGATCATCAACCTGTCGTCGGGCTTCGGTTACAGGGGCGGGCGCGACAACTATATGTACTGTGTCGGCAAGGGCGGCATCGTCCAACTGACGCGCACACTCGCTACCAGCCTCGGACGCTACGGAATTACAAGCACATGCATAGTCCCCGGCTTCATCCCGACCGAAGGTACTGACGAGTCCAGGCTTACACTGCCTAGGGGCGAGTTCATACCCATAGGCAGAGTGGGACATCCCCACGAGATGGGAGCAGTCGCGGTATTCCTCGCGTCCTCCGCCTCCGACTACATGAACGGCGAGGCGTTCGTAATAGACGGTGGCGGTCTCGCCGGGGGCTACGCCCCCACCGGCCACGCCCCCGAAATCCCGCTGACGATATAGAGTAATCAGTCTTTAGTCATTATTGGCTAGAAGCTATCTCCGAACCCGTAGGGGAGTCCCTTGTGGTTGTCCCTGTCCATCTGAATACTGAAAACTAACAACTAACCACCCGAGGTAACCGATGCCAATACCAAGCGAATGGGACCTGACTGGAAAGAAAGCGATCATCACCGCCGACAGCAGGGGCTGGACGCCCTACCTCGCCGGCGCTCTGGCCGAGGCGGGCGCGGATGTCGCCATAGCGGGCTCCGAGTCCTCGGACATGGCTGAGGCCGCAGCGGCGGTCGAGAGCCGCGGGCGCAAAGCCGTCACTATACCCACCGACCTGACCAACGCCTCCGATGTTAACAATATGGTCGCTGGCGCCGTCGAAGGACTGGGCGGCCTGGACATACTCGTCAATAACGCTCGCGCCGAATTCGGCAAGCGCTTCGAGAAAGTCTCGGAGAACGAGTGGGACCTATACATGGGCTTCACTCTCAAATCGGTGTTCCTTACCTGCCAGGCAGTGGGCTCCTACATGCTGGATCAGGGAAGCGGGCACATCGTGAACATCGGTTCAGGCCTATCCCAGCGCGGCCTGTGGAACTCGGTCGCCGTCTGCGCCGCTCAGGGCGCGATACACCAGATGACCTCATCGCTCGCGCTCGAATGGGGAAGGCAGGGCATCCGCGTAAACGGAGTCGGCGCGGGCTGGGTAACGCCCGAAGAACCATCCGAGGAAGACTTGAGAGAGTTACTCGTCCGCTACTTACCCTCCCGTCGCAAGGGACATCCCAACGACCTGGCCGCGCTTGTCGTATATCTCTCCTCCGACGCCTGCGACTTCGTCACCGGCCAGACCATCTTCATAGACGGAGGCGCCCTCGCCCACGCCTGACCAAACGGCTCAGCATGATATAATCTGGCAGGTCTGGCGCTTTTGAGTGATTAAGTCATATGGGACTGATTCGCAAGGTGGGGAGGCTTTGTAATGCCCGATAGACGCGGAGTTCCTACCTACAGGGAACTGTTCAATCCGACACTACACGCGATTCGCGCTCTGGGAGATAGCGCGTCAAATCAAGAGATCACAAAACAGGTGATCTCTGATATGAACTTGTCCCCCGATGTATCTGATGTTCCCCACGTGAATGGAAATCAGACAAGTCTTGAGTATAACCTTGCTTGGGCAAGAACATATCTCAAGAGATATAGAATGATTGATAACTCTAGCAGGGCTGTGTGGTCCATGACAACTTTAGGACGAAATACGGATACCGTAGATGATGAAGATGTCGTGAACAATTTTAGACAGCAATCTCGGCAAAATGAATCCACCGAAGAAATTCAGGCTACCTACACAGAAGATGTGGATAGAGATACTCAGGACGAACTCGAGAGTTGGCGTGACACTTTGGCGAAGACACTTCGCAATATCCCTCCTGACGCATTTGAGCGCCTAAGTATGCGACTGCTGAGAGAGTCAGGCTTTATCGAAGTAGAAGTTACAGGCAGACCAGGAGATGGAGGGATCGACGGTAATGGCATAATACGTATTTCTGGACTGATCAGTTTCCCCGTCCTATTTCAATGTAAGCGTTACAGTGGCAGCGTAGGAGCAAACGCCGTAAGAGATTTCCGTGGTGCTATGGTGGGGCGCGCAGATAAAGGATTGATCCTGACTACTGGTAGTTTCACACGGGACGCTCATAGAGAAGCTACACGCGATGGCGCCCCACCTGTGGATTTGATTGACGGTGAACTCCTAATAGATATATTGAAAGACTTGGGGCTCGGAGTAAAGACAAATATGGTTGAAGTCGTGGAAGTCGATGAGGATTGGTTTGAATTCATCTAATAGTCAAAGAGCGATTGCTTCTTGTTGTATTTCATGGCTGCCCGAATCGAAATCCCCCACGACCAGATAGCCGAGTTCTGCAAGCGCAATCACATCCGCAGGATGGCATTGTTCGGCTCGGTCATACGCGACGACTTCACCCCCGAAAGCGACGTTGACATCCTGGTAGAGTTCGCTCCCGGACGAGCACCCGGCTTCGCCTACTTCGATATGGAGAGGGATCTGTCCGAGATGCTCGGTCGGAAGGTGGACTTGAATACCCCCAGCGAGTTGAGCAAATACTTCCGACAGGAAGTTCTCGCCGAAGCGGAGGACATCTATGTCGAGACGTGACCCCAGGGTGTACATACATCATATGCTCGATCACGCCGCCGAAGCGCTGGAGATGTCGCGCGGTCGTTCACGAGCGGACCTGGATACGGACAGGATGCTGAACCTGTCGCTCGTTCGTCTGATGGAAGTGGTCGGCGAAGCGTCTAGGCGTGTCCCGCATGACTTCCGTTCACGGTATCCCGATGTGCCATGGCGTCAGACTTCCGACCTTCGCAATCGCCTTATACATGTCTATGACGAGATCAACTTCGATACGCTCTGGGAGGTTATTCGGGACGAAGTTCCCCCGCTGATGGAACAACTGGAAGCCATCCTTGACGAGAACGGCAGACTGAACAGCGATTCGTAGAGCCTATGAACCTCGACATCCGCGTTCAGCCCAGGGCCAGCCGCAACTCCGTCGAAATTTACGCGTACGGGACCGTGAGAGTCCGCGTAACCGCGCCGCCTGACAGAGGCAAGGCGAATGAAGCCGTTATCAAACTGCTCGCCGCCAAGTCTGGTGTACCCAAGTCCGCCGTGCGCATACTTCACGCGGCAAGGTCATTCAAATTGACGGGCTGGGCCGCGACGATGCCATCAGGCGCATCAGAGGCGCCACCTGACTTCTGTGTTCCACAGGAACTAGAGTACAGCCACCAGGATACTTCGGATCACGATCAGAAGTATCATCGCCACCATCGGCGACAGGTCAAGCATCCCCATGCTGGGCATGATCCGTCGGATGGGCTCGATGATCGGGTCCGTGATCTGGTTAATCATCTGCCGAATGACGAAGAAGGGGCTGTCCTGGCTTGGCATGGGGAACCACGACATCAACGCCCGAGCCACAATCGCAATGAGAAGAATGTTGACCAGAATGTTGATGAACTGTATCAGGTAATTGGTCAACCTATCCTCCCAAAGCCCGGGATTTTTCGTATGCCGCGCTGACCGCTCCGAACACGGCGGCCCTGAATCCGCCATCCTCGAACGCCCTCAGAGCCTCGATGGTCGTGCCGCCCGGAGAAGTGACCATATCCTTGAGTTCCGCCGGGTGCTTGCCACTATCCTTGACGAGTTGCGCGCTGCCCAGGACTGTCTGAAGCGCCAGCTGCCTGGAAACGTCCCGCGCCAGCCCCAGATACACGCCCGCGTCAATCAGCGCCTCTATGAAAAGGAACACATAGGCGGGCCCGCTCGCGCTTAGAGCGGTCGCCATGTCTATCATGCCTTCGTCGTAGGCATAGACCTCTTCGCCAAGCGTTTGCAGGATGCTCCGCGTGGCGTCCTTCGCGGCCTTGGAAACCGACGTCGACGCCGTCCACATCGTCATTCCCGCGCCTATCTGCGCCGGTGTGTTGGGCATGACCCTGATCACCGCGTCATGGGCCAGTCCCGAAGTGAGCGTCGTCATATTCGCTCCGGCCACTATGGACAGAACAGTGTTGTCTTCGGACAACTTTCCTGCCATCTGTGGAAACACATACGATAGACTCTGCGGCTTCACTGCCAGAACCGTTAGTTCTGCCCCATCCACTGCTCTCAGGTTGTCGGCATAGGTACTCAGCCCGTAGATGTCTTCTAGGTAGCGGCGTCTTGCTTCCATCGGTTCGCCAACACTGATGCTGTCCGCAGGAGTTATTCCAGCGTCCACTATCCCGCCAATGATGGCTTCCGCCATGATTCCGCCGCCAATAAATGATATTCGCATTCCACTATTCCTGGTTTACTGCAATGGAAATGGCTCGTTCTTAGCCTCTGCGCGAACGTCGCAGGCGACTCGCTCCCTCGTTACCGCTGACTGGATGGTCGAGACTGACTCGCTTACCCGCTCGTACGCCCCGGTTGTATCCGGCCTCGCTGTATCTCTGTCGGACAGTATTCTTTCTGACTCTGCCGATCAGATTTCCGACCGCGTCGTCGAGGTCGCGCTCGTTCTTCAGGACCAAGGCCTGCGTATGACTGTCTTTTTTCGACACCTGCTGATACTTTTCCTCTAATCGCTGGATCACTATATCCACCGCGCCGTTGTAGAACGAACTCTTCCAACTGCGCGCGTGCTCTCGCGTCCTGTTTCGAGCTTTCTCCCAGGTCGCGTCAGCCAGCCGGCCAATCTCCGATGAAAGGTAGTCGTAGAAGTGCCTGACTATTTCGATATTGTGCCTCTGGCCTACTATGACCATCTTCCGAGTACCCTGGTACCCGAATGCGGCGCACATGAGTGAACGCGCAATTCCACTCAGCAGGATCCTGCGCCAGTTGATCATGTTCCCGGATATTACACCAAGCTCGACCTCCTCCTTGACGTACTTGTCTTGAGATACAGGTGAGTCCTCATCAATGTCCTCCATCTCAAGATTATATTTGAGAAGTATCTCCTGGAGTTTGGCCGCAGCCGCGGCCGCTTCACCCGGGACAGACGACTCTGTCAGTGCCCTGACCTTCTGAAGCCTCTGTATCAGATCGCCGGTAATGTCAACTGCGCTGCTGGTCATTGGGGGAGTACGGAGTCGCTTGCGAGAGAGACCGCCGTCCTTATGGACTCCAGCATACTCTCGGCGTCCGCTATTCCCCTGCCCGCGATGTCGAATGCGGTGCCGTGGTCTACCGATGTTCTTATGAACGGCAGGCCGAGATTTACGCTGACGCTCTTCGCCCAGTCATGCACCTTAATCGGGATGTGCCCTTGGTCGTGGTACATCGCGATTACAGCATCGAATTTGCCGTCAATAGCCTGGTTGAAGACCGTGTCCGCTGGCACCGGTCCGGTGGCAGCTATGCCCGCTTCGACGGCGTCGGACACAGCAGGGGCAATCTGCTCGGCTTCCTCATCGCCCAGGAGCCCCCCATCCGACGCGTGGGGGTTGAGAGCCGCTACGCCTATCCTCGGATTTTGAAAGCCCCAAGCCCGGAAGCATTCGTCAGTCAGTGCGATCTTGCTCAGCACGTTCTCCCTGGTAACGTAGTCGCAGGCGATGCGGAGTGAGCGATGCGTCGTCAGGTGTACGACTCGCAAGGCGCCTGCCATCAACATCGTGGCGACGTTGGGAGCCTTGGTCTGGCTCTGGAATATCTCCATGTGGCCGACATCCTCATAGCCCGCAAGATTGCACGCCTCCTTGTTGATGGGCGCGGTGGAGATAGCTGCGATCTGACCGCTTGCAG
>JAAXHY010000296.1 GCA_012270665.1 Dehalococcoidia bacterium | reverse complement strand
CTGTTCATCCACAACGCGGTCGGCGATGTTGAGCAGCGCCTGATTTCTGACGCCGCCGGAGACCTTGGACAGCTCCCGAGCCGCGATTCTGGCGGCCTCGCCCTTTTTAACGAGTTCATCAACCATCGTATTCACCATTGGTCAACTCCTGTCAGACGGCGCTATTACACTTGGGCCGCTTCCGAGGCGGCCAGTACAACGAGGTTGTCCCGGTGGATTACTTCGTCTCCGAAGTGGTATCCGAGGGTCTGTCCTATCTTGTCCGAGCGCAGCCGCCTTATCTTGTGAACATCCTGGGAATTGTATCCCGATATGCCGCAGGCTATCCTCCGCTTATCCCCGTCCTCGACCAGCACAACGTCTCCGCGCTCGAATTCTCCGTGGGCATCGAGCACTCCGGCGGGGAGCAGGCTCTTGTTACCCTGCACAAGCGCGCGGACCGCGCCGGGATCAACGACGATTACGTCGGTTTCGCGTATCTGGCTGAGCAGGTAGCGTTTGCGACTCTCCATCCTGTTCGCGCCGGTGGGGAAGTAAGTGCCGAGCGATTCACCGTTCACAAGCCGGGGCGCTACGTTCTGTAACGAGCCACTGGCGAAGATGGTGTCTACGCCGGACGCGGTGGCCAGCTTGGCGGCGTTCAGCTTGGCGGACATTCCTCCACGACCACGCGAATCGAAAGACGGGCCTCCGAGCGCATCTATCTCGTTGGTGAAATAGGGTACTTTGCGTATGAGTCGAGCGTCGGGATCCAGGTGGGGGTCGCTTGTGAAGAGTCCCTCGGTCTGTCCGAGGATGATCAGGAGGTCGGCGTCCACTATGTTCGCCACCATCGCGGACAGTGTATCGTTGTCTCCTATGACTTCGCCTTCCAGTTCGTCCACGGACACGACGTCGTTCTCGTTGATGATTGGAACGACCCTGTACTTTACAAGCCCGAGCAGCGTGTTGCGTATGTTCAGGTAGCCCATGCGGTCACTCAGGTCTCTGCGAGTGAGAAGCGTCTGGGCTACGCGCACTTCGTGCCAGTCGAAGAGCTGCTCATAGGCGTTCATCAGCCTGCCCTGCCCTATGGCGGCCAAAGCCTGCCGCATCAGGACGTTTCCGGTCTGGCCTGTGGGATCGAGCACGTGCCGCCCGGCGGCGACCGCTCCTGACGTTACGAGCAACATCTCGGCTCCGTCCCGTTGGAGACGGGCAATCTGGCCGACAATGCTGGCCATCGCTTCCAGGTCCAGGCGGTTGGCGCTGTCGGTGATGAGCGTCGTGCCTACTTTCACCACGACGCGGCGATATGGACGAGTTGTGTTGTCCTTGTCTTCACGCATCTTTGTCTGAGCTATGACTCGTCGGATTTTATGATCTGGATGACGCAAACGCTTTGCCGTGTCAGACCGGCAGTACGATTCACCAATCATCCGAGTGTGAGAACCCGAATCATTATAGCACCGAACAGTGGGGTGAACCGTAACCGATTCTGTCCCTGACAGCAGTGGGTCAATGTCTTATACTGCGCACACCAAAGAGGAGGCGATGACATGCAGGACCTTGTTACGGCAGAATGGGGCGACGCGGTTGAAGCGATTGAGCGTTGTTATGAGCTCGGTTGGACGGATGGTCTGCCGGCGGTTCCGCCCACTCTGGAGCGAGTGAACGAGTTTCTGGACTACGCGGGACGGTCGCCGGACGAGGTACTTGGTGAGATACCGGAAAGAAGGCGCGAGATAACCGTGGCCAAGACTGCCGCCAACGCGGTCATGGCGGGCTGCCTGCCGGAGTATTTTCCGGTCGTGCTCGCGGCCACCGAGGCGATGCTCACGCCGGAGTTCAACCTGATAGCGCCATCTTCCAGCCAGGGTGGAGCGGCGGTGCTGGTCATAGTCAACGGCCCGGTTGTTCAAGAACTGGACATAAACTCAAGGAACAATCTGTTCGGGCCGGGCAATCGGGCCAACGCCACAATCGGCAGGGCTGTCAGGCTGATTCTCATGAATGCCTGCGCCTCGATACCCGGCCTGTTCGACAGGACGGTAATCGGACATCCCGGCAAGTACACATACTGTATCGCAGT
>JAAXHY010000286.1 GCA_012270665.1 Dehalococcoidia bacterium | reverse complement strand
GCCAACCTGACCATGCTGTTCAACGAAGTGGACTTCCTCGACAGGTTCGAGGCGGCCGCTCGCGCGGGATTCGAGGGCGTCGAGTATCTCTTCCCATACGACTACGACGCGGGCGCGCTGGTCGAGCGACTCCACGAGCATGGGCTTACCCAGGCGCTCCACAACCTGCCAGCGGGCGACTGGAACGCGGGTGAGCGCGGCATAGCCTGCCACCCGGACAGGGTGAGTGAGTTCCGGGACGGGGTGGGCGCTGCGATAGAGTACGCCACCGCGCTTGGCTGCAAGCAGGTGAACTGCCTCGCGGGCATAGTTCCCAGAAGCGTGTCAGCGGGCAGGGCCCACGAGACTTTCGTGGAGAATCTCAGATTCGCTGCCTCCGCGCTCGAAGAGGCCGGAATATGCCTCGTCATAGAACCGATAAACACGATAGACATCCCCGGATTCTTCCTGAATCGCACCTACCAGGGCAGGTCTATAATCAGCGAGGTTGCCTCGCCCAACCTGTTCCTCCAGCACGACATCTACCACATGCAGATCATGGAGGGCGATCTGGCCCGCACAATCGAACAGAACCTGGATGTGATCGCCCATATGCAACTTGCGGACAATCCCGGACGCCACGAACCGGGCACCGGCGAGATCAACTATCCGTACCTGTTCGACCTGATAGATTCCTCCGGCTACGAGGGCTGGATAGGCTGCGAATACGTGCCCTCTACGACGACCGAAGAGGGATTAGGCTGGATACGCGCGTATATAGACGCCGAAAGATAGTGTCCCCCTGGCAAGAGAGGACGGCATCATGGTCACCACAGCGTCCACCACCGACACAGAAGGCTTCATTGACCACGACCAGGTGTTGGAACAGATTCAGGACCGCGTACTGTGGCTCTCGATGAACATGGTGCATCACGCCAACAACGTTCGGCCCAGTCCGGACGGCGGCAAGGTGGGCGGACACCAGGCTTCGAGCGCGTCCGTCGCCACCATCATGACATCGCTGTACTTCGACTTCATGCGCGCGGGCGACCGCATATCGGTCAAGCCGCACGCCGCGCCCGTCTATCACGCGATTCAATACCTGCTGGATAATCTTGACTCATCGTATCTGCCCACGCTGCGACAGTACCACGGCCTCCAGGCCTATCCCAGTCGCACCAAGGACCCCGACGACGTGGATTTCTCCACCGGCTCGGTCGGACTTGGCCCTGTCGCCCCCAATTTCGCCGCGCTCGTGGACAAGTACAACAAGGCACACCTGTTCACCCACTCCAGGGTTGATCACCGCTACATTGCCATAGTGGGCGATGCCGAACTGGACGAAGGCTCAGTGTGGGAGGCCATCGCCGAGCCGGAGATGCAGGGACTTGGCAACGTTCTGTGGGTGGTTGACCTGAACAGGCAGAGTCTCGACCGTGTGATACCCGGAATCCGGGTCCGCGCCTGGCGTGAGATGTTCTACGCGAATGGCTGGAACGTGATTGACGCCAAGTATGGCAAGAAGCTCCAGGCGAAGTTCACCGAACCCAATGGGGAATTGCTCCGGCTCGCCATAGACGAAATGCCCAACGAGGTCTATCAGAGGTTGCTGAGAGTGCCGCCACAGCGCCTGCGCGAGTGGCTGCCCAGGACTTCAAGATATCCCAGGGACATGGCGCGGCTCGTGGCGCGCTGGGACGACGACGACTTGCAGGAATCGTTCCGCAACCTCGGCGGACACGATTTCGCCGAACTCCGCGACGCTTTCTCGCAGGTTGATTTCGACTCGGGCCCCAGCATCGTGTTCGCCTACACGCTCAAAGGCTGGCGGCTGCCTTCCATCGGCGATCCCCAGAACCACTCGGTCATCCTGTCGGATCGGCAGATGGAGCAGTTGCGTGAGGAATTGAATGTACCCCCGGGCGGTGAGTGGGACAAGATGCCGCCAAACACTCCGGCGGCCCGAATGTGCGCCGATACCAGCCGGATGCTCGGAATCGGGCGCAAGCCCAGGTTCGACATACCGGAATTGCGGATACCGGACGACTTCGGTCAGCGTTACACCGGAAGTATGGCTACCCAGCAGACCTTCGGCCTGATAATGACCGCCATATCGCGCGAACTGCCGGAGGTTACCGACAGGGTGGTCACGGTCAGCCCGGATGTGGCGAGTTCGACCAATCTGGGCGGCTGGATAAACAAGGTGGGTGTATGGGGTGAAGAGCGTCAGGAACCCATGCCTGAGGAGTCCATCGTCAGGGCGCTCAGGTGGGAGGTACACGCGCGGGGGCAGCACATAGAGCTTGGCATATCGGAGAACAACCTGTTCATGATGCTGGGGCAACTTGGGCAGTCGTTCGAGGACAATGGGGAGATGCTCTTTCCGATAGGCACTCTGTACGATCCGTTCATCAGGCGAGGGCTGGACGCCTTCGTGTACAGCGTCTATTCGGGCGCCAAGTTCATCGTGGTCGGCACGCCTTCGGGCGTATCGCTGTCTCCGGAGGGCGGCGCGCACCAGTCCCAGATAACTCCGTCTATCGGTACGGAAATGTCGGAGCTGGATTTCTATGAACCGTGCTTCGGGCAGGAACTTGAGTGGATAATGCTTGCCGCTATGGAGCAGATAAGGCAGCGCAACAGGTCAACGTACCTCAGACTCACCAGCAAGCGCGTTGACCAGGGCCTTCTGAAAATGCCAGAAGACCCGGAGGCGCGCGGACGGCTCAGACAGCAGGTCCTGAACGGCGCGTATCGCCTCGTTGACAGGAGCGACAGCCCGGGCTACGACCCGGATGAGAACGTGGTCCATATCATGGCGAGCGGCGCGATGATCCCGGAAGCGGTCGCCGCCAGCGGCGCGCTGCGCGACGAGGGGATATTCGCCAACGTCGTCAACGTGACCGGCCCCGGCCCGCTGTACAGGTCTTTCCAGCGTTCGGTTTACGACTCGATGGATGGTCGCGGCAATCTGGATATGTTCATGGCCGACTCTATCTCGCCCGATTCTCGAAACGCCCCGGTCGTAACGGTCGTGGACGGACATCCGCACTCGCTCGCCTGGATGGGCAGCGCGCTGAGGACGCTGGTCATCCCGGTCGGCGTTACGGAGTTCGGACAGTCCGGCTCGCGCGACGAACTGTACCGCGAATATCGAATAGACAAAGACAGCATAATGGCCGCAAGCTACGCGGCCCTCGGAATGTAAACCGTTTGGAGGAATTTCTTTGACAAAGATACTCGTTCTGCACGGCCTCGGAATGAATATGCGCGGCAAGGTTCAGACGCATATCTTCGGGACGGAGACCCTCGACCAATATGATGAGCGCATAAACGCCTATGCCGATGAACTCGGCGTAGAGGTGGAGATATTTCACTCCAACATAGAAGGCGAGGTCATCAACAAGATATACGAAGCCCACGAGAGCGGCGACGTGAACGCCGCCCTGTTCAATCCCGCCGCCTATTCGTCCGGCCACCCCGGAATAATCGCCGCCATAGCGCAGGTTGACTACCCGTTCTACGAAATCCACATATCAAACCCTTACTCCAGGGGAGGCCAGTCCCAGGTCGCGGGCGTCAGCAAGGGCGTGATCACCGGCTTCGGCCTGTTCGGGTACTACCTCGGCATGAAGGGCGTCCTGGACTCTCGATAACACAATTGGCCCGATACGAAACCACACCGGACACATCCTCAGCGCCCGCCCACCTGCTGCGTGAGCGCGACAGGGCCTCGTCGGCTGTCAGAATCTAAACTGGCGACGCTTCATGCCCATAGCGAAGAGGCGCGAATCGTGGACTGCGGCGCGATGTCCGTCGTCGGTGGCGCATCCGAGTCAGAATGCGTAGAATGGCCTCAGCATAAGGCGCGGCGCGGAATGAAGCCGCGCAATCTGTTTTCGGAGTGTGAGGCCACCCATGAGACTTACGATATTGTTAACCGCGTTTGCCCTTTTCGCCTTCGCAGCTATCGCGTGCGGTTCCGAAGAAGAACCCCCGCCCGCGCAGCAGCCCCAAACCCAACCCGCCCCCGCGACACAGGCGGAGAGCGACCCTATGCAGTGGGACTCGCCGCCCGACATGGTCATAGACTCCTCGAAAAGTTACAGCGCCGTCTTCGAACTGGAGAAAGGCGAGCAGTTTGAGGTCGAACTCTACGCGGACAAGGTGCCCGGCGTGGTCAACAACTTCGTCTTCCTCGCCCGCGAGGGCTTCTACGACGGCGTCACCTTCCACCGCGT
>JAAXHY010000341.1 GCA_012270665.1 Dehalococcoidia bacterium | reverse complement strand
TGTGTCTGGTCGCCATCTCCACCGCCACCCCCGCTCCGAGCGAGCGTCCAAATAGGACTATCTCGCGCTCCGCGTCCAGCCCGAGGTCTGAGACCAAGTAGTCGAAGGCGGCCTCGGCGTCCATGTACAAGCCTTTTTCGGACGGCTTTCCTTCGCTCAGCCCGTAGCCTCGATAGTCTATTATCAGCGCTCCGACGCCCAGCCGCCGGTTGAGCGCCTGGATGTTATCCAGCCGATGACTTATGTTGCCCGCGTTGCCGTGAAACCAGAGCAGAGTCCTCTTGGAACGTCCGGGGATATGCCAGCCGTGTATCCGCGTCCCATCCGAGGCGGTGAGATACACGTCCTCATATTCGAGACCGACGCTGTCCGGAGTCACTTCGATCTCCCGCTGTGGGAAATATATCATCGTGCGGTCGAGTATCAGCATATGTCGCGCAACAAGGGAAACCAGGATGAGTGCGGCAACAGTGAACGACAGGGTTAGGACGACGCGCAGTGAGCGCCTGAAACGCCCGTCCGCCGTTTTCGCCGCCGTCGCCATGCCGCGATTCTAGCGTGAACGGGCGGCGTGAACAACTGGTATGATTGGGCGACACTCAGAATGGATGGTCGTCATTACGCATATAAACCCGCATATACTGCACGAGCGAAATGCCCTGCACGAACAGGGAACATTGTTCGAGATTGCCCGGATGATACTGTCCGCCGGCGTGGATATGGACGACCTGATGCGTCGAATATCCCGTGTCGTGGTGGAACGCCACGGATATGACAACTTCTCCATATACCTGTCAATGCCTGAGAGGAGCGGGCTGAAACTCGCGTTCGGCGTGTTTGGCGCGGAGCTCCCGGAAGAAGATGCCGCGCGCCTCGCCCACAGGTCCGTTGCCGCATTCCAGGCGCTGACAGAGCCACATCGCGCATCGTGGAGAATCGCTGTTCCCATCCGAAGTGGTTCTGCCGTACTGGGCGCTATGGTGGCCGCATTGGACGAAGCGACCACCGCCGTCCGAACCATTTCCTTACTCAAAAATCTTGCTCCGACGCTCGCTGTCGGGATCCAGCACGTCAATCTTCAGATACGGCAGCTTGAAATCGTGGCTGAACATGAGCGCAGCCGCATCGCGCGCGAGATCCATGACGGAGTGGCGCAGTCCATGTACGCGCTGAATCTGGGAATCGAGAACTGCGCGCGGCTGGCGGAGCGAGGTGACGAGACCGCGTTGAGCGAACTTCTCAGCAGCCTGGTTCCGCTGTCCAAACAGACGCTTTTAGAAATTCGCCATTGTATCTATGATCTCGCCCCGCTGCTGTCGAGCGGAGACAACTTCATAGACTCGATAGAGAAGCAGGTTGGCGAATTTCGGGCAGTTTCCGCGATCCAGACGCGAGTGGAGATAGAGGGCGGGGAGTGGCCGGTTCCAATGCCTGTGAGAGTGTGCGTGAATAGGATACTCCACGAGGCCCTATCCAACGCGCTGAAACATTCCGAGGCTTCCAATGTTCATGTCGCGCTCATGTTGGATTCGGACAGCCTGAGTTTGCTGGTAATGGATGACGGCGTCGGGTTCGAGCCGGAGGAAACCAGAGCGGGTTATGGACTGGGCAACATGAGACAGAGGGCCGAGGAGATAGGCGGCGTATTCAGCATAACCGTCTCGAAGGGCGCGGGCGCTGAGATAAGAGTGAACCTTCCACTAGACGAACGATAGCGCGCCTAGCTACTCTCTGCGGAAGAACTCACTAGGCGCGCCGTAAATGTGGTAGTTGTTCAGCATCGGATAGTCCCACTTGAGCCTATAGTTGCGTCAGTCTGAACAGCAGGCTGCCAGACGCTTCTGCCATCTTGTAAACTCCCAGCGCGATGAGACCATAGCTGACCCCTCGCATCACATCGCCGGATTCTCGACTGAACTCTCGCTTGAATACCCAGACGCCAATGACCAATAGAGCCGCCGCCGGCAATACCTCGGTCAGTAGT
Organism: Dehalococcoidia bacterium; assembly: GCA_012270665.1. The sequence goes on along the minus strand of JAAXHY010000341.1, from coordinate 1,221 downwards.
ATGTTTAGCGCATCTTGTATGTACATGGTAGTCCTCCTCTCTATACTGAATCCATTGCCTTTGACACAAACCCTACACCCGCTGCCACGTCCTGCATATCACCCATATAGGACTATTTTCCCCACCAATTTATAGTCCCTTTAGGGCTATGACAAATGTTCGGCGCTGTTCCACGCATCCATAACCGCCGAGCGCAGAGGAACGGAGAGGTGGTCGAGGACTTTGGAGATGTCAAGTCGGATGCGGAGCAAAAATGAGATAGCGGCGCCCCGGACCAATTCTTCCACAAGGGAAGATAGTCCGGGGCGCGCTGCAAACGATGGGAATAACTAGCGCGTCCGCGATCTACGCTCTAGCTTCTTTGCGAGATACCCACCAGTACGTAATAGATCACGAAGGCTATTACCGCCATCGCGGGAATCGCTCCCAGTGCGACCAGTAGATAGCCAGCCGCTCGCGCCGCCCCACGCGACTCTCGTTTGAGCGCCCATGTCCCAACGCCTAATAGAGCTATGGCCGGAACTCCCAGTATCAGTAATACGGTTTCTAGCATGGCAGTACTCCTCTATTCTAAATAACTCGTGTCTGAGTCATAATCGCCATTCCCGTATTGGCGCTTGGTGATATCCGGGTAGTTATTGTAAATGCAACCTATATCACCTCGATGGTCGCGACTGATAAGGCTTCGATTACCGCCTCCTGCTGTTCCGGCGTAAGTTGGGCGAACGCCGCACCTGGGTCGGGCGCCTCGTTCAGCTGGGCCAGTATGCCCTTAACCGTCTCCTGATCAATCTGGTCCGGCTCGCTGGCAAGCGCCGTTCCTACCGTCGCACCCAAGGCCGCAACAGCAAGGGCCAACGCGCCGATGTAGTAAACTACCCTCAAACGGCCTCCAAACTTGTTTAGAATCTGTCCGATCATTTTGCGTCTCCTTGTAGGGCTATCTATTGCATGGGCCATTCAGCCCGTCCGCTGTATAGACCCTACACCCGCCGCCACGCCCTGCATATCACCCAAACAGGACTATTTTCATAGTCCTTTTAGGGCTATGACAGATGTTCTCATATAGTCCTTTGAGAACTATGACAAACGTTCTCATGTCTGTTTCGCTAATAGGCAAGCGGGGGCTGCCGGAATGGTGTATCATCGGGCTGAGAAAATCGGATAGCCGGACGCTGAGGAGACACGGATGGAGCGCATCAGGCTGATGATAGTTGACGA
>JAAXHY010000476.1 GCA_012270665.1 Dehalococcoidia bacterium | reverse complement strand
CTCCTTGATATAGCGCGTCATTCCGCCGCCCTCCAGCTGGAACACTCCGGCAGTATCGCCGCGGGAGAGCAGATCGAAGGTCTTGGCGTCATCGAGTGGGATGTCAACCAGGTCGAAATGTATGCCGTGCCTCCCAGCTATCAGGTCGCGGGCCTTGGCGAGCACCGTCAGGTTCACAAGGCCGAGGAAATCGAGCTTGAGAAGTCCGAGCGCGGCTACCGGTTCCATCGCGTACTGCGTCGTGGTGGCGACGGAGCCGCTGTCGTCCGCCTTCTGGGGACGCTGCAAGGGGACTATCTCGTCCAGGGGCTGCTGGGATATGACGACGCCCGCGGCGTGGGTGCTGGAGTGCCTGGTCACCCCTTCCAGACCCTCTGCCTTCTCTACCAGTTCACGAACTTGCTCGTCGGCTTCGATTGCCCCGGCGAGTTCGGACTCGGGGTCGGCCTTCGCGTCGTCCAGGGTGATGCCGAGCCTAGTGGGAATCATGCGGGCGACGCGGTCAACGTCGCCGTAGGTCATTCCCAGGGCGCGACCGACGTCCCTGATCGCGGCGCGCGCGCCGAGCGTTCCGAACGTGATGATATGGGCGACGTGTTCGCGGCCATACTTCTGCACGACGTAGTTGATGACCTCCTCGCGCCGGTCGTCCTGGAAGTCCATGTCTATATCGGGCATTTCCTTGCGTTCGAGGTTTAGGAAGCGCTCGAAGACCAGCTTGTATGGAAGCGGATTCACGTTCGTAACGCCGAGGCAGAAGAGCGTCAGGCTGGCGGCGGCGCTGCCGCGCACCGCGAAGAAGATGTCGTTTTCGCGCACGAAACGGGCTATGTCCCACACGACCAGGAAGTAGTTGTCGAAGCTAGTCTGCCTGATGACCTCGAGCTCGTAGGCAAGACGGTTCTTCTCCTCCTCTCCCGCGTCGGGAAGCCGCTGTCGCAGTCCCTCCCAGCATATGTTGGACAGGTACTCAAATGGCGTGGCCCCGCCTGGGACCGTGTACTGGGGAAGTCGGAGTTGCTTGAAGTCTATGTCCAGATCGCACATTTCGGCGATCTTCTGAGTGTTGGCGACCGCCTCGGGCAGGTCGTCGAACAACTCTTCCATCTCTTCCGGGCTCTTGAGATAGTACGAGGGTTCCTCCATGCGAAGGCGTTTTTCGTCCTGGATATTCGTGTTGGTATGTATGCAAATGAGAATATCCTGGAGGCGCGCCTCGTTGCCGTTGATGTAGTGCGAGTCGTTTGTGGCGACGATGGGGATACCGAGATCGCGGTGTATGTCCAAGAGGCCGTTGTTTATCTGGGGCAGTTCGGGTACGTCGCCGTGCCGCATGAACTCAAGGTAGTAATCTCCGAACACCTCTCTGTACCAGTTGGCGGTAGCGCGGGCTTCGTCCACGCGGCCCTGGGTTATGAGAGTCGGGACCTCGCCACTGGGGCAGCCGGACATGACTATCAGGCCTTCGTGGTGGCGTTCGAGGATTTCGCGGTCCACGCGGGGCTTGTAGTAGAAGCCCTCCAGGTGAGACATGGTTATGAGCTTGGCGAGGTTCTGATAGCCCGTGTTGTTCTTGGCAAGAACTGTCATGTGATACGGGCTTCTCTCGTTGGGGTTGCGCTCATGCCTGCTGCCCGGCGCGACGTACAACTCACAACCGATGATGGGGCGAATGCGCTCGGCCTTGGCCATTCGATAGAAGTCTATCGCGCCGTACATGCCGCCGTGGTCGGTTATGGCCAGGCTGTCCATGCCGAGTTCTCTTGTGCGCTTCACCAATGGCTCCAGCCTGCTCAGGCCGTCAAGCATAGAGTACTCGGTGTGAACGTGGAGGTGGCTGAACACGATTGCGCTCCATCAGTCGGGTTGCAGACGCGCTTGCGGATTTGAGGAGTCTGTTTTGACTGGGGCTATTATACCACCCCAGCCACCCCCGACTCGCAAGGTGTCGAGATGCGAATTAGAACTGTTTCGCGCCGGATTTGCTCATATGGGTGAAGGGCTCAGCCTTCCCGCAGCGGCGCGACGCTGAAGATGACGTGGAACGGCATACAGTAGATGATGACCGAGCCGAAGGACTCCAGATCGGCGTCGGCGGGCAGCTCATAGTTCTGGCTGCCCCGGTTGCCCTTCAACTTCTCCACATGAAGATACCCTGCCTCCCGCAGTTCGTCCTTATTCATCGGATTGGGGTGGCTTGACAGAAGCACTCGTAGGTCGGGGCCGTTGGTTACGCTCAGGTCTTCGAATCGCAGGACGCCCTCTCCACTGGGCAGCCTGTAAATCGTCGCGCCGCCGCTGCCTTTGTGAAAGCTGTCGGCGTCCCTGAACATCCCGGAGGAGATCCGCTCGGCCTGCGCCATTTCGCCGGGCATCTCCTCCATCTCTTCCATATTCACCTTGGCCATGCCGGACATAATGTTCTCGGCCTCTGTCTGGGTCATTCCAACGGGCATGTCGGCGGTTGCCGAGAATGGAAACTCCTCCTCGACGGTCGTGTCCAGGAAGAGCGGTGACAGCAGCCACCAGCCGAGGGCCAGACCCGCAATCACGATTATCACCGCTACTCCTATGAATGTCTTCTTCAAGGTCATGGCGTCAACTCCGTTAGGGGATTATCAGGCTGACAAATCATTCGTGTCTTCGATGTGTTAGCAGGCTGTATTGATACAGTGACATAAATAATCATTTATAATATGCTGGTGGGACTAACAGGTGGCTGCAGGTGATACGCTGGTGGCTGGCGCAGGTGACCGTCCACCTGCATTTCACCTGTATCCACCAGCATTTGTAGCTAAAGGAAAATTTCTCCAGCCTAGAAAGCTGACATAGATAACATCCTGTTTATGTGTGTCGCGGTGTAGGTCGTATGTTTCATGATATAAGTTTAACAAATCATGGAGGCGAGTGTGTAGTGATTTGTGGAACCCCATGCGCCACCGTCATGCCAAGATAGGATTAGCTCAGGGTCTCTGGAAGAGCTTTCCAAAATCTGCCAAACTTCCAGGCTTTCATATATACTCATTTGTGTTAATTTCCCCGACTGTGGCACACGGATTGACTGCTTCCGTCGTATATCGGTCAGGGCAACGGGCAAGGAAGTCAGAATGATCCCAATACGCGAACGAGTGAACGATGTAATGATCGTGTCCCTCGTCGCCAGAACAGTCATATCTATATTGGGGGGCCTCGTATTCGGTTTCGTTGGCTGGCTGATTGCCTGGCTTCTCATGCCATATCTCGAGTTTACCGGCCTGGCGTTGCCCATCGCGAGCACGGTATTCTTGGGAATCGCCACTAGCGTGACCGCCACCGCGGTTTTCTGGGACGCTTACGACTCACCCGCGCGAAAGACCGCGTACGCGGCTTCCGTTATTGGGGCAACGATGGTGGCATGCATAATTACCTTCACCATTACTATGAGCAGCCCCAAGTATATCTACATCACCCGCGGGGTCATCTTCCCCATGATAAACATCGGGACGTTCACCGCAACTCTAATCGCCGCCGGATATTATCTTCATAGGCAATTCTCTCAAACCGGTGAGTAGGTGAACATGGAATAGCTCTGCGCGTTATCGGCCAATCAACGAGAACGGCCTCGATGACAGTATCGAGGCCGTTCTCAGTTCTCCTGCGAACTCATGCGGGAAACGCTAGTCCACCTGCCTCAGCCTCGGGTCCAGTCTGTCCCTGAGCCAGTCCCCCAGGAAATTCAGCGACATGAGCGTCAGGAAGATCGCGGCGCCCGGCATTATCACCTGCCACCAGGCCGAATCAATGTAGTCGCGGCCCTCAGCGACAAGGACTCCCCATGCGGGTGTGGGCGGAGGAATGCCCGCTCCCAGGAAGCTCAGAGTCGCCTCGGTCAGTATGAGACCGCCCACGTTGAGCGTGGCTATCACCACTGCCGAGTTGATTACGCCGGGCAGGATGTGTTTGAACATTATTCTGACTGGAGAAGCCCCGGCGACCCTCGCCAGCGCCACGTAGTCCATCTCTTTCAGTATCAGGGTTTGCGCCCGCACCACACGCACGAATCCCACCCAGGCCAGAGCCGCCAGCATCGCGAGCAGCAACTGAAGGCTCTGGCCGTAGAGAATCGTGGCGACCAGCACAATCATCAGGAACGGCAGCGCGAGCCATATATCAACAATCCGGGTGATAATCTCATCCCAGACGCCCCCCAGGTACCCCGCCAGAATCCCAATCGAAGTTCCGGCAATGAACCCACTTACAAGAGAGATAGCCGCGACCATCAGCGATATTCGAGCGCCGTACAGGATCCTCGTGAAAGTATCCCTGCCCGCGTGGTCGGTGCCGAGAATGTGAAGCTGTCCAATCTCCCCGTTCGCCGCCGCCGTCGGAGATACCCATCCGCGGCTCATAGGCGGCAGTTGGCGGTCCCGTACATTGCCGATGGCATAGTCGTATGGGGTCAGCCACGGAGCCAGTATTCCAGCTAACACCAGAACTATGAGAACCCCCATGGGAATCACCGGGTATCGGCGGATGAAGAACCACGCCCCGCTAATGGCGCCGAAGACCCCCGTCCTCTGACTGAGCAGCAGGTCCTCCGCGGAAATCGCTGTATCGGTAGCCATTTATGCCTGTCTCCGCTAAGAGTATCGAATGCGAGGGTCTATAGCCGCGTACAGAATATCGGCCAGGAGCGCGAAGACGAGATATATCGCTATGAACACGAATACCGTTCCCAGGAGCAGCGGCAGATCATTGTCATATACCGCCCTCGAAAGCGCGATCCATCCGATTCCCGGCCACGCGAAGATAGTCTCCACCACCAACGCGCCGTTGAGGAATCCGGCCATGAGCAGCAGCGCGGACGTGAGAGGCGGAATCAACGAGTTCCTCAGCGCGTGCTTCCAGATTATCTTGAAGTTGGACACTCCCTTCGCTCTCGCCAATTTCACGAACTCAGAGTCCATGATTTCCAGCATAGATGACCTTGTGAGTCGCATTATTCCGGCTGCGGGCGCCCACCCCAGGGTAATACAGGGCAGAATGTAGAATTTGATATCGAAGCTCTGCGGCCTCGTGCCGACGGGGAACCATTCGAACTGCACGGCGAAAATCAGTATCAGCAGGATGCCGACGAAGAATCCCGGCAAAGCCTGTCCAAAAAGCGCAACCGCTCGTCCGAAATAGTCGAAGACGGTGCCCCTCTTGACCGCCGCCAAGACGCCAATCGGCACCCCAAGCAGGATGGCAACTATCCAGCCTCCAATCGCAAGTTGAACTGTCGCGCCTATCTTCCCGCCGATTATGGTCGAGACCGGCTGCTGCATACTCAGCGACTCGCCGAAGTCTCCCTTCAGCATTCTGCCAAGCCACAGGAAATACTGCACCACAACCGGCTTGTCGAACCCCAGCTTGTTTCCCAGTTCCTCCCACGCTTCGGGCGAAATGCCGTAGCCCGAGTCGGGTACGAATAGCTCCCTCGGGTCCTGCGCGACCCGGCTCAGCGTGAAAATCACCACTGTCGCGCCGACCACCGAGATGAACATGAATAGCAAGCGTCTTGCGAAAAATTGCACCATGGGGCGTCTCTCACATCGCTACAGACCGTTGATACGATAAGAGCTTTATTAACAGTCCGAGGCCCCGATGAGTTCTGATCGTCTTGCCGGGGCCTCGGTTCACGCTTGTTTGGATTGGTTGTAAGCGCGCCCCGCCATGCTGGCGACGGGGCGCGAGTGTTTCAGCCTATTCTATTGACCGACCAAGCGAATCCACTGCGGCGTTCCAATGTTGCCGTAGTGTACGGGCCGTGAGGACCAGGAGGAGACCCTGTTCGGATTCACAACGACGCCCTTTGGTATCTGGTAAACGCCGTTGTACAACTGCCAGTACAGGATGTAGTCCGCGGTCTGCTGGTGAAGCTCTTCGCGGAACGCCTTGTCCTTCGAGGAGCGAATCTCCAAGTGGTTGCTCGACAGGACCGGGGTCTCAAAGCCAACACCCCAGCCTGGGCGGCTCAGAGCGCTGTCAACCGGCGGATACGGCCAGTCCTTCGGGAACTGGTTGGAGTTCACGTCACCGTTCTTCACCACCGGGTCGAACTGCACGCGCTGGCGCATTCTCGGGCTGATGACCGAGCCGTAGTCCTCGCGCTTCTCCACCACGTTCAGTCCCAACTGCGACCACTGAGAAGTGATGATGTCCGCGATCTCCAGCGTGACTTCACCCGTCTCAGCCACATAGGACTGGAGGGTCACGTCGAAGCCCATCGGGTAGCCCGCTTCTTCGAGAATCTGCTTGGCCATGGTGGGGTCGTAAGGGAGCGTCCACGGCACGCCGTCCATCATGTCGTCAATTTCGCCGGTCGCCCAGTCCATCGCGGGCGCCACTCTGTTGGGTTCCCAGCCGGGATACAGCGGGCCCATGTACTCGGAGTAGATCGGGGTGCCGAGACCGCCCAGCACCACTTCGTTGATGGCCTCGCGGTCAATGGCCATGCCCAGGGCGAGGCGCACCTTGCGCGCCTGCTCCATATCGGTCATTCCGGGGGGATTGTTGTCGTCCGTATAGAGTCCGGACTTGCCCATTTCCTGCCAGGGGTCCCCGATCCAGGGAATGTCCTCTTCATACGGCGGCGCTAGCCACGGGTCAACATAGTCCGGGGCTATCGCGGTGGCTCCGAGGGCCTCGCCCGTTATTGGGTGTACTTCTTCCCAAAGGTTGCCCGGATACAGTATGGACTGTCCGACGTAACCGCCGGGGAAGCTGGACAGGAAGGACAGACCTTCCTGGATCAGTCCGGGAACCAGCTTGAAGTCGAGAGTGGCTATATCGGCCTGTCCCGTCTTCAACATAGCGACGCGGGAGCTGTTTTCGGGGATCTGCAACTTGACGAACGTCTGAATGGTGGCAGGCTCGTTCCAGTGATCCGGGATCGCTTCGGCCACGCCGCGCTCGTTGTTAACCCACTCGCCCTGGACGAATGGACCGGTGCCGACCGCGTGGTCGCGCATCCACTCTTCACCCATCGTGTCGAAGACACTCTTGGAGCGAATGGACGGGGCCGCGCCCAGAATTCCGAACTGGCTCAGCGGCAGTCCGAAGTAGGTCGGAGTCTGCAGGTCCATCTCAAACGTGTGTGAGTCAATAACGCGGGACTCGCCGAACACGGCGGCGAAGTCACCAGCGTCGCCGGATGTGGATGTCGGGTTCGTGAAAGCGTTCTGCCTGTTGATGAACCACACCACGTCATCGGCGGTCAACTCGCCAAAATCCTGGCCCATCGCGTCCTCGGGAGAATTCCACGGGATGCCCTGCCTCAGGCCAATCGTGACCTTTGAGCCGTCATCCGCGACTTCCCAAGAACTGGCCAGGTGTGGAGACATTGGATTGCCGCCTTCCATCACGAAAAGGTATTCCGTGATGGCCAGGCCGCCGGACTGTTCCCAGTCGCGATACGGCGCGATGGCGGGGTCTCCGATCATCGGGTTGACAAGATTGGAAACGAAGGTGACGGCGCCCGACTGCTCGACCATTCCGGTCATCTCGTCGGGAACGGGAGTCGCTATGACGATGACCTCCTTGACCACCTCGACTACTTCTGTCTTAACGATGGTCTCGCCCGGCACCTGGACTTCCTTCACCACCTCTTTGATGACGGTCTCGCCCGGCACCTGGACTTCCTTCACCACCTCTTTGACGACGGTTTCGCCCGGAACCTCGACCGTCTTTAC
>JAAXHY010000027.1 GCA_012270665.1 Dehalococcoidia bacterium | reverse complement strand
CTGCTCAAACACTTCTCAATTCTAAAGGGAATTATATACCCTGCTACATTTGCCTGATATAGGATGTGGTGGGGCGCGATAATTGCGCCCCCGACTCATGTTATGTGGACTGTGCCTTCTGTCGCTTCTCCTTACCACGCTTGAGGTACTCCCACTCCTTTGGGGGTTCTCGCAGAATGGCCTGCGCTAACTGCTCTACTGTTGGATTGGGTTCTGGCAATTTCGCCTTCTTGTCGGTCATCTCAATGCTTCTCCTCTCTTTCAATTAAGATTATACGTCTGTCAGTCAAGGCCATATGGTGGGATTGGTTGCATCATATGACCATGCCCTGTGACAGACGGTGGCAGTTTGACAAAGGAGACTTCCGTTAGGAGAATGCGCCCTGTCAGCAATATCTCCGACTGGGCTGGCATATGAGACTGGGAGGACGCCGAATGGCTGTGCATGTGAATGACCCGCAGTTCAAGTTGGCGGACTTCCTGCCCGAATATGAACATGATGCCCCGTCGTCGTTTCAAGAGGTGCTCGCCATACTGGACGAGAGAGCGACAGACCCCTACCGGAAGGGTCGCCTGTTCGAGGAACTGGTCAAGGCATTCTTGGAGGAGGATAAGGCACAGCGGGAGAGATTTGATCGCGTCTGGCTGTGGGAGGAGTATCCCCGGAACGGCGGGAGACCGGACTTGGGTGCAGATCTGGTGGCACGGGAACGAGATAGCGGCAACCACATCGCCATCCAGTGCAAGTTCTACGGACCGAACAGCAGGGTGACGAAAGAGCATGTTGACAGCTTCATCGGCGAATACTCACGGCATCAGTTCTCCGGTGGGATATTCGTGTCCACGACTCACAGGTGGAGCCAAAACGCTGAGACCACGATCAGGGGCAGGGACGACAAGCCCATCCTGCGTTGGGGGCCGGAGGTGTTCGAGAAGTCGTCCATAGACTGGCAGAACTTCAGCCTTGCCCGTCCGAAGTCGTTGAAGCGTAGGGCCATAAAGGACCTGCGCGACTACCAGAAGCAGGCGCTCGAAGATACTCTTGCGGGATTCGGAAAGCACGAGCGCGGCAAGCTCATCATGGCGTGCGGCTCAGGCAAGACCGTCACCGCACTCCGTATAGCTGAGCGGGTGGTTGATACTGGTGGCAACGTGCTGTTCCTCACCCCGTCCATATCGTTACTGTCCCAGTCACTGGTGGACTGGGCAGCCGATGCCGACCTGCCGCTCAAGAGATTCGCCGTATGTTCTGATACCAGGGTTGGCAGTCAAGTCGTTGGAGACGAGGACAGCTCAGACATCTTCACCTACGACCTTCCTGAACCCGCGTCCACTGACCCAAAGGTTCTGGTCGAGCGGTTCACCCGCGCCCGTGAAAAGCGTGGCGACCAGATGCGGGTGGTCTTCTCCACCTACCAATCGCTTGACGTTGTGGCGCAAGCGCAGGAGGAGGGTCTTCCAGACTTCGACCTGATAGTCTGCGACGAGGCGCACCGCACCACCGGGGTCACAATCGAAGGAGTGGACAGGTCGGATTCAGGCTTTCGCAGAGTCCACGACAACACCTTCGTCAGGGCCAAGAAGCGGCTGTACATGACCGCCACGCCACGCATATACGGAGACAGCGCAATGCGCAGGGCCAACGACACCAGTCTTGTCACCATCGCGTCCATGGACGACGAGAATCTCTACGGACCGGAGTTTCACCGCCTAGGATTCGGACAGGCCGTTGAGAAGGGAATACTCTCCCCGTACAAGGTGGTCATCTTCAACGTCGATATGGAACAGGTGGGATTAGACCATGATCGGTTGCTGTCCGATTCGGACACAGAGATAAACATGGACAACGCCGCTCGCATGGTCGGATGCTGGAACGGTCTGGGCAAGCGTGGCGTGGAAGGCATGGACTTCGGTGATGACACCCGGCCCGCCAGGAGAGCGGTGGCGTTCAGCAACCGCATAAGCGAGTCCAAGCTGTTCGCGGACAACTTCCCAGCGGTGGTCGAAAGCTGCATCGCCGCGTCCGAAGACGCCCCGGACGACCTGATTCGGTGCCAGGTGAGACACGTGGACGGCAATCAGAACGCGATGGAGCGGGCCGAGAGTCTGGCGTGGCTACGTGAGGAGCCGGAAGACGGCGTTGCCAAGGTGCTGACCAATGCGCGGTGTCTGACAGAGGGGATAGACGTTCCCGCGCTGGACGCCATTCTGTTCCTGCACCCACGCGAGTCTGAGATCGACGTGGTGCAGGCGGTTGGACGTGTGATGAGAAAGTCGCCGTGCAAGGAGTTCGGATACATCATTCTGCCCATAGTGCAGGCACCTGGAGCGTCGGCAGAGGTGTCGCTCGATAACAGCGCGTACAAGGCGGTCTGGCAGGTCATCAACGCCCTCGCATCGCACGATGATCGGTTCGAGGCGGTCATCAACCAACTGGCGCTTGCGGTCAGACGCAAGCCCGACGACGGTTATGTCGATAGGACAAGCATAGGAGGGACGACCACCGAACACTTCCTTGAGGAAGAGGCATTCAGGCAACTGGTCATGATCTCGGGTTCCTCCGAGTTGAGCGACGCGATACTCGCGAGAGTAGTCAACAGGTTCTCGGACCCCGGATACTGGGAGAAGTGGGCAACCACTATCGGAGAGATAGCGGAGAGACACGAGGCTCGCATCCGCGCCCTGTTGCACCTGCCGGGTTCGGACGTGCGACCCGTATTCGACGGCTTCCTTACCGGAATCCGCCGGAATCTCAACGACGGTATCACCGAGGACGACGCCATAGGGATGCTCTCCCAGCACCTGGTTGCCAAGCCCGTGTTCGACGCGCTGTTCTCCGACTACGCCTTTGTGGAGAACAACCCCGTGTCGCGGGCAATGCAGGAGATGATAGACGCGCTGGAGGATCGGGGGCTGAAGAAGGAGACCGAGGGGCTGGAGGGCTTCTATCGGGACGTGCGAGTCCGTGCGTGGGGCGTGGACACCGCCGAGGGCAAGCAGAAGATAATCGCCGAACTCTACGAGAGGTTCTTCACGCACGCGCTGGGTGATACGGCCAAGAGACTGGGCATCGTGTACACGCCGGTTGAGGTGGTGGACTATATCATCAGAAGTGTTGAGGACCTGCTGAAGCGGGAGTTCGACGCTTCGCTGAGGGACGAGGGCGTTAATGTCATAGACCCGTTCGTGGGCACGGGGACGTTCATCACGCGCCTGCTTCAGAGCGGCATCATCGGCCCGGAAGACATGGTGCGCAAGTACGCCAACGAACTGCACGCCAACGAGATAAATCTGCTGGCGTACTACATCGCGGCCATCAACATCGAGTCCACGTATCACGATCTGGTGGAGGTGGATGAGTACGAGCCGTTCGAGGGCATCGTACTAACGGATACGTTCCAGTCATATGAGCCGGATGACCCTATGGACAGTGTCCTCTTCTCGGCGAACAACGAACGCATCGAGCGACAGAAGGGTCTGAATATCAGGGTGGTCATGGGCAATCCGCCGTGGTCGGCCACAAACAACCGCGCCTATCCATACATCGACGAACGAATAGCGCAGGTGTACCGAAGTACGCGCAAGAAGAATGCGCTACGTGATCCTTACGTCAGGGCTATTCGCCTGGCGTCCGACCTCGTTCTGGAAGGTGACAATAGCGGTATTGTCGCCTTCGTTACCAACGGCGGATTCATCGACTCCAATTCCTTTGACGGCTTCCGCAAGGCAGTCGCAGAGGAGTTCGATTCCATCTACTGCTATAACCTGCGGGGTGACACTTGGACAACTGGTGAGAGAAGGCGGCGTGAAGGTGAGGGAGTATTTGGCTCAGGCAGTCGGGCTGGCGTCGCAATTTTGCTTCTAGTTAGGCGGGAGCCGACAGGCGGGAGCCGACAGG
>JAAXHY010000448.1 GCA_012270665.1 Dehalococcoidia bacterium | reverse complement strand
CCCGGGTTCCAGAGATTCCTGGAGTCAATCGAGCTCAGCCTGATAGCGGTGGATGAGGCTCACTGCATTTCGCAATGGGGGCATGAGTTCAGGCCGGACTACCGCAGCCTGGCGCAGCTCAGGCGTCTCGCGCCTGACACCCCGGTCATCGCGCTCACCGCCACCGCCACGAGGCGGGTCCGTGACGACATCGCCGCCCAACTTGCCATGAAGTCCCCATCCGTCTTCACCGGAAGTATCAACCGACCTAATCTCAGGTACGCTGTCTTTCCCAACACGGACAAATACGACACCCTGGTCGCATATCTGCGAAGGCGCGAAGGCGCGAGCGCGATAGTCTATCGCGGCTCTCAGAAGGGTTGCGAGGAACTCGCCGCGGACCTGGCTGAAGACGGCATTCAAGCCCTCCCATACCATGCAGGGCTGGACAGCAATACCAGGCAGCGCAACCAAGAGCGATTCGTGCGGGACGAGATACCCGTAATAGTGGCGACCGTGGCGTTCGGGATGGGCATAGACAAGCCGGACATTCGACTGGTAGCTCATTACGATATGCCCGGCTCCGTCGAGAGATACTACCAGGAATCCGGACGCGCCGGGCGAGATGGTCTGACATCCGACTGCGTTCTGTTCTACGGAGCGCAGGACCGTGAGCGCGAGATGTTCTTCATCCGAAGAATAGAGAACGATCTCGAGCGCGAGTCGGCGCAGACCAAGTTGGACACCATGGTGAGTTACTGCCAGACCGGATCGTGCAGGCGCGCGGCCCTGCTGCGCTATTTCGGGGAGGAACCCACGGGAGAAAACTGCGATTCCTGCGATGTGTGCGAGGCGGAGACGTTCGACGCCACCATAATCTCGCAGAAGATTCTATCCGCGGTGATACGCGCCGGCGAACGTTTCGGCGCCACCCACGTTTCCCAGGTTCTCACTGGAAGGCGGGTCAAGAGCGTGGTCGAGCGGGGCCACGACAGCCTGCCAGTGTTCGGAATCGTGGACGACTACACCGCCAAGTCGCTGCGAGAGATAATGGCGACTCTCGTGAACCGGGGGCTGCTGGCGCGGAATGGCTCTCAGTATCCCGTCCTGTCTGTGACTCCACAGGGCCGGCGCTTCCTCAAGGAACGCATGACCATAGAGTTGCCCGTCCTGGAAAGCACAAGGCAAGTGCAGAGACGCGCGAGAGTCGAATTGGACTATGATAACGACCTGTTCCAGAAACTGCGGGAACTGCGGACAAGGCTGGCCGTCGAGCGTGGCGTGCCGCCCTACGTTGTCTTTGGCGACGTGTCCCTCCGAGAGATGGCCCACTACTACCCACAGAGCCGCGACAGCTTGCTGAGGATAACCGGAGTGGGTCGCGTGAAGCTTGACGGCTTTGGCGATGATTTTCTCGATGTGATAAGAATATACGCGGCCAACAATGGACTGGATGACCGCCTGGTGAAACAGTCTAGCGGAAGCCGAAATGTCTCTCGTCAGGCGATGTCCGAAAAGAGCCGCGACTCCGCCATTGGATCGTCGCTGCAAAAGACGCTTGCTTTACTCAAGCAGGGCCTCCCATTCCAGGAGGTCGTCAATCGAAGAGGTCTGGCAAGGTCAACGATTTCCTCTCACATTGAGTGGCTCGTTGAATCGGGAGAATTGGAAGATTGCGAAAGATACCTGCCCGCCGCCGCCGACCTGAAGCGTATTACCCACGCATTTGAGATACTGGGCGACGAGAGACTGAAACCTGTGCATGAAGCTCTGGACGGCGAAGTCGCTTACTGGAAACTCAGATTGGTCAGGACGCATCTTCGCAGACAGAAAGTTGCGCAAGGAATGACCGAAGGCTTATAACTGAATACTAAAAACTAACGACTGAGAACTAACGACCATGAAATTCAGCAACTTTCTATTTCCACAGTCCGACACGCCGCACACTGACTACGATGTAGTGACCGACGCGCTCCGCGAGGCCGAACTGACCGAAGAACTCGGCTTCGACGGAGTGTGGCTGGGCGAGCACCACATAGACGGCGCGTGCGCCTACGTTGACCCTGTCACCTTCGCGGCCGCGGTCGCCGCGCGCACGGAGCGCGTCAAGATAGGCTTCGCCGCCGTCCAGATGGCGCTCCACCACCCGATAAGGCTTGCCGAACAGGTCGCCCTTCTCGACAACATAAGCAAGGGGCGAATCATCCTGGGCATAGGACGCGGCACCGCCTACAACTTCTACGAATACCGCAGCTATGGCATACCATTCTCTGAAGCGCAGGGCAGACTCGTAGAGTCCGAGGTGATACTCCCCAGGGCGTGGACGACTGAGAACTACCGGCACGAGGGCGAGTTCTTCGACATAGACCTGCCCGCGCTCAGGCCGAAGGTCTATCAGAACCCGCATCCTCCGGTCATCCGCGCGGTCGCCACCGAAGGCTCGATGATAGAGATGGGAAAGCAGGGGCGTCCACTCATGCTCGTCGTCCAGCCGGACGATGAGACCGAAAGGCGTTTCGGCGTCTATCGGCGAGTTCTGGCAGAATCCGGGCTAGACGAAGACGGCGTAGAACGGGTCATGGGTGAATGCTGGATATGGCGTAACATCTACGTCGCTGACACGGATGGCGAGGCTGAGAAACTAGCCACCAGGGTACATGAGGCCAATCGCAAGCACATTACAGAGACCCGGCTCCGCCTGAACACCGCCGAGGAGATGGCCTCGGTCAAGGTCGGACTCGCCGACCCCAGGTTCAACGTGGAGAACAGCATGATATTCGGCTCACCGGACACGGTTGCCGAGCGCATAGAACGTCTCGGTCGCATAGGTGTGGGCGGTCTGATACTTCACTTCCGAGTCGGCCCGATGACATGGGACGAGAACGAGCGCAGCCTCCGGATGTTCGCCGACGAGGTAATGCCCAGGTTCAGGGCCAATTGAGAATTTGGAATCGCGGATAGGGGACAGTGAAGCAGGGTACTCAGACTACAGATAGGGACTCAGCCGACCAGTCGGTGGCCAGGGACTTCGTACAGCTTCCCAGGCGGCAGGTCATCCTCACCATGGTGGGCCTGCTGCTGGCTATGTTCCTGGCGGCGTTGGACCAGACCATCGTATCCACCGCTATGCCCAGAGTCATAGCCGACCTGGGAGGGTTCGACCGCTACACCTGGGTCACCACCGCGTACCTTGTCGCCTCCACCGTGGCCGTCCCGATAGTGGGCAGGCTCACCGACATCTACGGGCGCAAGATATTCTTCATTGGGGGCATCTCCATATTCATCGTGGGTTCCGTGCTGGCGGGCATGAGCGAGTCCATGACACAGCTCATCGCCTTCCGCGCGATACAGGGGCTTGGCGGCGGCGTCATCATGGCCAACAGCTTCGTCGCTATCGCCGACCTGTTCCCGCCCGAGGAGAGGGGAAAGTTCCAGGGATTCCTGGGCGTAGTTTTCGGATTGTCCTCGGTCGTGGGTCCCACACTGGGCGGGTTCATCACCGACAACTTCTCCTGGAACTGGATATTCCTGATCAACGTCCCCGTCGGGGTCCCAGTGCTTCTTCTCATTGCCTGGCTCTTCCCAAAGATAACCCCCGAAGTCGAAAGCCGGAAACTGGACTACGCGGGCATGGTGACTCTCGTTCTGGCCGTTACGCCCATCCTGCTCGCCCTCTCATGGGGCGGCGTGCAGTACGCTTGGGGTTCACCGCAGGTCGTCGGATTCCTAGCCTTCGGCCTGGCGATGGGCGTCGCTTTCATAATCATCGAGTCCCGGACCGATTCTCCCATCATGCCGCTGGAGATATACAGGAACCGGATGGTGGCGGTCTCGCTTCTTGCCACATTCCTGACCGGATTCGGAATGTTCGGGGCCATAATCTTCGTGCCCCTGTTCTTCCAGGGCGTACTGGGCGCGTCGGCTACCACCAGCGGCAGTTTCCTGACTCCCATGATGCTCGGGATAGTGTTCGGAGCTACGGTGTCTGGCCAGCTACTTTCCAGGACGGGCGGCCACTATCGCATACAGGCCATCATTGGCACGGGGCTGATGCTGGTGGGCGCCATTCTTATTTCCACGATGGACGCTAGTACCAGCTTCGTTCGCGCCGTGGGGTACATCGTCGTCCTGGGACTTGGACTCGGCGCGACGTTCCCCACGTTCACACTCGCGGTCCAGAACTCGGTCCCGTTCAGGCTGATGGGCATCTCGACATCCGCGCTCCAGTTCTACCGGTCTATTGGCGGTATGCTCGGACTCGCCGTCCTGGGATCGGTCATGGCTGGAAGGTTCGCCTCCAAGCTGGAGGACACGGTCCCGGAAAACGTCACTGCCGCGCTGCCGCCCGGCCAACTCGACGCCATCAAGGACAACCCGCAGGCGCTCATTGATCCGTCGGCTGTGGATAGACTGAAGGCCGGCTTCGCTCAGGCCGGGCCGGACGGCGCTCGGATGGTGGAGACGCTCCTGGATTCGCTGAAGGCCGCCCTTGCCGGCGCCATCAGCGACGTTTTCATACTCGCCGCAGTGGTGTTAGCATTGTCCCTGGTGGTATCGCTGTTTCTCCACAGGTCCGGGTTCACGATGCCCGAAACCGGAGGTGACGATGCTCCGGGCGAAGCGCAGGAACGTCGGACCTAGAATCCTTGGTTAGAGAGCAAATTGCGCAGACGTTGGAAGCTAATCTCGATAGCGACTCTTGCCGTGCTTGTTGTGTCCTTCTTCGCGCTGCTCGCATTCGGGCTCGCCAATAAGACACCGGCCACCGGACGCAGCGGTGTAACCAGGGTCGGCAAACCCGCTCCCACCTTCTCGATGACGCTCCTAAATGGAGGTGAGTTCCGCCTATCAGACTATGCGGGAAGGCCGCTCGTCATCAACTTCTGGGCTTCGTGGTGTCCACCCTGCCGCGATGAGTCGCCCGGATTCGAGAGGGTATGGCAGAAGTACCGCGACTCCGGCGTCCAGTTCGTGGGCGTGGACATACAGGACACGCAGGAGGAAGCCGCGCGTTACGTAGAGGAGTTCGGGCTCACATTCCCAAACGGTCGCGACCCGGATGGCAAGATCACCGTGGAATACGGCGTCATCGGCCTTCCGGTCACATTCTTCATAGGCGTGAACGGCATAGTGGAGGGAAGGTGGGTTGGCGCGATTCCCGAAGACAAGCTGGAAGACTGGACTCGCGCGCTCATAGCTCGCTCCATCCCCTCAGACGACTCGGATGGGGAGACCTCCGACGGCTTCTTCCCACTGAGGTGAGTCGCTACGCGCTCTGGTAGCTCTCCAGCGCCTCGTCGGGGAAGTCGGCGTTCGAGTACACCTTCTGAACGTCGTCGAGATCTTCGAGTTGGTCCAGAAGCCTTAGGATCTGCCCGGCTGATCTGCTGTCCAGAGGAACGGTGTTGCTCGGGATGAGCGATACCTCGGAAGAGCTTATGGTCGCGTCGCTCGACTCCAGCGCGCTGCGAACGTCCTCCAGGGAACCGGGTTCCGAGAATACCTGAAGCGTGTCTGAGTCCGCGTCGAAGTCATCCGCTCCCGCGTCAATCGCTACGAGAGTGAACTCTTCTGCCTCATCCTCCGAAGCCTCTACGGTTATTACGCCGCGCTTATCGAATTGCCATGACACGGCGCCGGACTCAGCCAGATTGCCGCCTGCTCTCGTCAGCGTGGTGCGAACGTCGGACACGGTCCTGTTGCGGTTGTCCGTGAGAGTCTCCAGCATGATGGCTACGCCGCCCGGCCCGTAACCCTCGTAAATCATCTCGATCATCTGAACGCCGTCGCCGCTCTCGCCGGTGCCGCGCTTGATTGCCCTGTCTATATTGTCGTTGGGCATATTCGCGTCTTTGGCGCGCTGGATGGCCATCCTCAGCCTGAAGTTGCCGTCGGGGTCGCCTCCGCCCTGGCGCGCCGCCACGATTACCTCGCGCGCCAGCTTGGTGAACAGCTTGCCCCGCCGATGGTCGGTGACTGCCTTGGCGTGCTTGATCTGCGCCCATTTTGAATGTCCGGCCATTTCCCAATCTCCCCCGGAAGTCGTGACTCGCGCCTGCCTCGGAACACACATGAGTGGCCGATAACCCGACTTGGAATGCCATGCGCAATATATGAGTCGGGCGTCTGGCGCTGGTCAAATTTTATCACGGGGTCAGAAGTCGGTCAAAAGCCGCAGTCGTCAGGCCGTGTCTCAATTGCGGTAATGCGGCCTTCTATAACCTAACGCAGAACTCTTCCGGCGCCGGATCACTGAACAGATTCGGATGGATTATCCGCGCCATGATCTCCAAGCCGTCCACCAGCCTGGGACCGCTGCGACTGAACAGCGCGCCGGAGTCCACCAGGTAAACGTGTCCATTGCGATACGCGGACATACTTTGCCACTCGCCCAGATTGGTCAGCGCGTCGAACTCGGCGCGCGCCTGCGCGACATTCATGCCACACGGCATTAGTATCAGAATGTCAGGGTCAGCGTCGCGGAGTTTTTGCATCTCCAGTCGAGGAGACGGCGATCCTGGACTGACGAGAGCGTCTCTTCCGCCCGCTGCCTCGACCATTTCGGGTATCCAGTGCCCGGCGGCTATGACCGGATCGAGCCACTCGACGCAGGCTACGGACGGGGTATCCTTCGCTTGGGCTACCACTCGACGCACCAGGTCTATTCGCGCTCGCAGGTTGAACACGGCGTGATGCGCGGATGAGTCTCGCCCGGTGTGCGCTCCAACGCGGATGATGTCTTCAAGAACGTCGTCTATACCATGGGGGTCCAGGGACAGTACGTCGGGAGGCGAGTCGAGACGCTCCACCGCCCGCTGTACGTCCTCGAATGACACGGCGCACACCTCGCACAACTGCTGGGTTATGACCAGGTCGGGGCGGGCCTCGGTAAGCGTATCCTCATCCACTTCGTAGATGTTCTCGCCGCGTATCATCATTTCGGTGACTAACTTGTCTATCTCACTGCTGCTGAGAGTTTCGGGATCGAATCGGCTGCGTACCACTTTCGGTTTGCCTAGAGCGTCGGAGGGGAAGTCGCACTCGTGGCTCACCCCGTACAGGGAGTCTCCCAAGTGCAGCATATAGACTATCTCGGTCGCGCTGGGAAGAAATGTGCATATACGCATAGATACCTTCTCCTTTATCCCGAATAATGCCCCAACTACGCCGTTCATACTGTATGAGAAGGATACACCATCGGCGTTTTGAACGTAGAAGCAGGGGCGACAAAAGCGCCGACCCGTCCTGAAACGCCTTGGACGGGTCGGTGACTGGGTCTTCGTACCTGGAAAGCGGCTTAGAGCACACCCTCACTCTCGAACGCTTGCGCCAGTTGAGCTATACCCTCGTGAATCTCTTCGGGGGAGTTGAAGCCGTAGCACAGGCGGGCGTAGTTCCTGCCCGATGTACCGTCCGGCGCGAAGTTGACGCCGCCGTGGTAGCCGACGTCGTACTTGTCCAGCACGTCGTCGCGGATCGAGGTTATATCGCTTCCGTCGGGCAACTTTAGCCAGACGAACAGGCCGCCGTGGGGCTTGCTCCACTCGGCGCGGTCGCCGAAGTTCTCGCCCAGCGCGGCGAGCATAGCGTCGCGCTTGGCGCGCTGGACATCGTTGATGTCCTCGATGTGCGCGTCCAACTGGCCGGTGGAGTATCGGTGGATGGCGTATGACGCGAAGGTGTTGACCGATCCTCCGCTCTTGGCGACCAGCGCGCGGTCCAGCACGGCGGACGGCGCGGTGACATAGCCGACTCTCATGCCGGGCGCGATTATCTTGGAGAACGATGCGACGTACATCGTGCTGTCCGTCTCGTCGAGGGAGTGGATGGAGGTAGGCGATACATCACCGTCGAGCCGGAGGTCGACGTAGCAGTCGTCTTCCAGAATGGGCACGCCGTGCCTGTTGGCTATCTCGACCATCGCCTTGCGGCGCTCGAGGGTCATCGTCCATCCCATCGGGTTCTGGTATGTGGGGATGGTGTAGATCAGCTTGGGCTTCCTGCCCTGGGAAATGGCCTGTGTTATCGCGCCTTCCAGCGCGTCCGGAAGCATACCTTCGTTGTCGGTTTCGACGCCGCGAACTTCAGCGCCGAACCGGCGCAACTGTCCCAGGGTCCCGCTGTACACGAAATCTTCGGTGAAGGCCACGTCGCCCGGGTCTATCAGAACTTCGAGCAGCATATGAATCGGCTGGCCGGAGCCGTCGCCCAGGATGATGTCGTCGGGCGAGACGTGAATGTCTCTATCCCTGGCGAGCTTATCGGCAACGAATTCGCGTAGAGGTCTGTATCCCTGTGGGTGAGCGTATATCGCCAAATCCTCGCCCTCTTCCTTCAGCGCCTGCTGAAGACCCTCCACAAGGCCGTCGAAGGGTATGGACTTGGGATCGGGATAGGCGACGGCAAAATCGTACTTGCCTCGTTTGACCATACCCACCCGGCCACGCGCTTCGGGCGCGTGTCTCGAAAAAAGGCTGTCGAAGCTGAACTTGTTCTCTTCCGGCATACGGACTCCTCCTGGTCGGTTGTTAGTTCATAGTTCCTGGTTGTGGCATATTACGGCGCGCGTGTACGACAAGGGCTCAGGCGTTGTCGAACAGCCCCTCTCGCTCGAAGACATCGGCGAGTATTCCGATGCCCTCGGCTATCTCGTCGGTGTCGTGGTAGCTGTAAGTCAGGCGCATATAATTGTTGGGCGAGCGGTTCGCGCGATACACGGCTCCAGGGTTGTACTTGACCCCGGCCTCGACCGCCTTCCCCAGCGTGTCCCAGGTGTTCGCGCCCTCGGGCAACTTGCCCCAGAGCATCATTCCTCCGCGCGGATTGCTCCACTCGCAGCTTGGAGGGAAACGCTCGCCGAGCGCGGCGAGCATGGCGTCGCGCTTCGCGCCCAGAGACCGGGCCACGGCCTCTATGTACTCGTCGCCGTGCTGACGCAGATATTCATAGATCGCCATCGAGGTCAGGTGACTGGGAGACGCGCCAAAGCGCAATCGGCCAACCACATCCTTCACAGGGTCCGGCACGACTCCGAAGCCGAGGCGCAGGCCGCATCCAAGCAGCTTGGTGTATGCGGATACGTGCATCACGCCGTCCTCATCGTCCAGGCCGTACATGGCCTGCGGCAGCGGGTCGCCGTCTATTCGGAAGTCGGCGTAGGACTCGTTTTCGAGGATGGGGATGCCGTATCTCTGCGATATTTCCACCATGCGCTTGCGTCGCTCGGCGCTCAGAGTCACGCCCATAGGGTTCTGATACACGCTGATGGTGTATATCAGCTTGGGTTTGACGCCCTCGGCTGCCAGATCTTTGATGGTCTGTTCGAGCGCGTCGGTATCCATGCCGTCTTCGTCAGTCGGAAGGTGAATCACGTTCGCCCGCTTGCCTAGCAGCATTCCCAGCGTGCCGGAGTAGCAGAACTGCTCGACCAGAACCGTGTCGCCTTCGTCAACGAAGGCGTCCAGCATAGTCCCGACAGCGCCTCCCGCGCCGGAACTCAGGAAGATGTTATCCACCGGGACATCCATGCCCCTGTTTTCGTGGAGAGCGGCGGCGATGTACTCACGAAGTCCCACATGGCCCTGGGGCGGCGGGTACTTGGCTAGCTCAACCCCCTCGCGCGGCATTATGTCGGCCAGGGCGTCAACGAAGCCCTGCGCCGGCATGGTGTCCCGGTCGGTGTAGGTTACCGAGAATATGTACTTGGTGTCCTCGGCCTGTCCGGGCGGGCTTTCGACCTCCGCGGGGAGGTTCTTGGTGAACAGATCTGAATAGTCCATGCGGTCTCCTCTGCGGGGCTTCCCGTTGGGCGCGCTTACTCTTACGTGTATCTCGCGTCCGGCCTCATCTAGCGCTCATTCAATAGAGACCTGAGTGGCCGACGGTCGAAATACAGACCAAGCGATTGTAAGCCAAGCATAAAGGGGTGTCAAAGCAGGCCGGACTCTATTCCTGGGTATCGAGGATGTGGAGATACATGAACGCGCCGGTGTAGGTTGTCGCTTCCTCGCAGTGGCCTCCGACCATCTCTCCTGATGGACGCGCGGCCGCGACGTGGATGTGTACCCGGATGCCACCTTCGGGCAGTGGCTGGATGTAACCCTCGGCGCTCACGAGTTCGAGGTTTTCGTCGAGGACGTTTCGCTCGAACTCCGGCGCGCCCTCAGCGTCATGTCCGCACAGGTTTCGCAGCCTGAGTTGGCGCAGGCTGCCGATGCAGGATGTTATGGCGGCTTCGGTGATGCCCTCGGACAGAGCGAAGGCTTCGAGGTCGCCTACGAGCGACTCGCCCGGCCCGAAGCGCCGGTAGATTATGTGCGAATCTTTGGCTTCCCATTTCTGCATTCGATCTCTCCTAAAGCGCATTAGACCATCGTTGTGGGATAGTCTAACTGATGGTATGCGGACAGTATAATAGCTTCAGTGTGACCTGATCACTGCAAAAAGTGTACACTCCGCGAACGCGCAATTCATCAACCGCCGACAGATAACCGCAGCCCGGACCTATTCAATGCCCAGCTTCGCCTACGCTGCCAGATACGTCTATTCCGACACCGTTACCCGGAATGACAATCTGCTGAGAATCTCGGCATACAATGATACTTACCAGACTTCCCTGATGTCCGCCGTAGCTACCGAACCACGGTCCGCGCCCAGACAGTTCATAGACAGTTTCGGAAACTCGACGCACCACGTGCGTCTGGTTTCCCCGCACGATGAATTCGTCATACTCTCCGTCGGAACAGTGCGCTTGAGGACACCGCCTGTCCCCGAGGACCTGCCTCTGGGGGCCGCGGAATACAATGATGATACTGCCCACCGGTTTCTGGTCGCGTCTCCGCTGGTGAATCTGTCCAGGATGGCCGACGCGGCCGGGGAGATAGCCGACGGCGCCCGGAGCTTGCTGGAAACGGTAGGGGCGGTGGTTGACTGGATTTATACCAATGTCGAATATGAGCGGGGCTGGACGACGGTCGCCACGCCCGCCGAGCGCATCCTCGAAACCCGAAGGGGTGTCTGCCAGGACATGACTCACCTGGCGATAGCGCTTCTGAGATCGCTGGGGATTCCGGCGAGGTACGTGTGTGGACTGCTGGTCACCCAACCCGGAGAGACCCACGCCTGGGTGGAGTACCTGCATCCACTGCACGGCTGGATCGCGGCGGACCCGACGAGAGGACGCCTCCAGTCAGCGGCGTCCGATCTGATCAAGTTCGCCATCGGCCCGGATTACACGCACGCTTCTCCGGTAGAAGGCACGTTCAGGTCGCGCGGGACGGGGCGCCTGGATGTCGCGGTCGGACAATTGCTGTCCGACAATCGCCCCCCGTCCTTAGAGGACGCGCGGAATCTGATCCAGGGGCCAGGCAGCGCCCAGACGTTCTGGCCGTAAGGCGACAAGGCGCCCGTCGTTCGGCGTGAAATTCGCCGGACGACGACATCCGAACTACTGTACTTCCCTTCTTGACGCGCCTAGAATAGACTTCGAGTTGGGGAGGCGCGAAATCAAGGTTCGGGTAACTCGTGTAGTAGATGGCGACTCGCTGGTAGTCGCGCGACGCAGGTGGTTCAACTTCATGTTGAAGCCGAAGCCCTTTTCGGTGCGGCTCTATGCCATAGACTCGCCCGAATTGTCCCAGCCCTATGGAGCGGAGGCGAGGGAGGAGATGCGCAAGATGGCGCGCGGATCTTTGCGGCTGGACGTGGTGAATACAGACCGCTATGGGCGCGCGGTGGGTGTGGTGTACCGCCGGAACAGGAAGAAGTCTCTCAATCACATGATGGTGGCCGCCGGGCTGGCGTACTCCTACCAGAGGTACGGAAAGCTGGAGGGCATAGCGGACGCAGAGGCGCGGGCGAGAAAGCGGCGGCTGGGAATCTGGAAGTCCGGCCAGTCGCAGACACGCCCTTGGGATCATCGGCGCGGGCTGAGAGAAAAGGGCAAGGGGCCAAAGCGGTGGGCGCCGAGACTTGTCGCCGTGTTCGCCTTGCTTGCCGTCATGCTTCTCAGCGTTCAGTGGCTGTGGCAAACTTACGGTGAAACGCTGAGAGCGATTCTTGGAGTTTGACGTCTCTAGACTACTGCTCGAGTGTTTCCAGTCTAACCAGCCATTCATTGAACCGCGGACATTCCGCGCGAATCCTGTCCAAGCCGATTTCCAGGGCTACTAGTGGACCGGCGACGCGTTTGTCGTATCTGGGAATCAGGGATTTCAGGCGTTTGCTGGGGGCGGTATCAACATTGTCGTTG
This sequence comes from Dehalococcoidia bacterium, assembly GCA_012270665.1. The sequence goes on along the minus strand of JAAXHY010000448.1, from coordinate 4,650 downwards.
ATGTCTTCCGGCGTGGGGAACTGAGAGCGGATGTTTCGCAGCGCGTCCAGCGTTTCTTCGGATATATCGAGGTAGTCGAAGGCGTTCACGTCCGAGAACAGCAGTCCCTCGAACTCATGTCGTTGGACATATGGAAATATACGCGATTCGTCGAAGGATTGGTTTATCTTCGCCACAACCTCTCCGTGGATGAGTTGTTCCAGTTCTTCGGGAGTCGCGTCTCCCTTGTCTCGGAATCCATAGAAGTCAACCAGCGATGTTACGAAGTCAAAACTCCAAAACAGCTTTGCGATATCTGATCCCAAGCGATCTAAGGTCACATTCCCATTGAGCAAAACGGGCTGCGGTTCCACTCCCCTTATTCGCAGGTGCCCAGAGAGAACTTCTTTAACGAATTCTTCTTCCGTCCGACCTTCCACAGATATGGCCAGACGGATCAAGGCCGTCCTCCCAATAGATTCTTTTGCCATAGGTCGCCAGTGGTGAAACTATCGTCAAGCCATCTCTGGTAATCACCTGGTCCGTGCTTGGTGAACTTCGTTCGACCATCCTGAATATCCAGAACGACAATTTCGTCGAGGTCGAACGAAGATACAAGCAGAGGTGATTGAGTCGCCAATATGATCTGCCGTTCTGTGGAGAGCGACCTTATCATACCGCCAATCAGGGATATGGCAGCCGGATGCAGGCCCAGTTCGGGTTCATCCAGCAGAATTATGCTGGGCAGCATTTCGGGAGGCAGGTTGAGAAGCGTGACTAAAGCGAAGAATCTGAGCGAGCCGTCAGACGTAAGGTGCGCTCCGAAGGTTTTTTCAGTCCATTTCGCCTTCCATCTCAGCAGGACTTTCCCGTAGTCGTCCTCAATCTCAAATCGGTCGAAGTCCGGCAGAACTCGTCCAATTTGATGACAGATCAGTTCATACCGTCCTAGATCCTGGCGCTGCAAACGATACAGCGCTGCGGCCAGATTTCCTCCGTGACTGCGGAGCGTTCTGTTATCCCACAAGTCCCATTTCTTTTTGAAGCCTGAAATGTCCGAAGTATCGTGGAATTGATAGACAGCGATGGCTCGGATCAGGTTGACGATTACCGATGCGGTAATCGAGTTGACTCCTTCGATTCCGCCCGGTTGCGACGCTTGGATTATCTTGGCCTCCGTATGACCACTCCCAAGATATTGCCAAGGCGCTTCTGTTGAATACCCGAATGCGCTGTATCGGAGGCCTTCTTCGGTAAAGATGAATCGGTCAGGATGCGCATAAGAGAGCGCAAAGCGATAGTCGTTTCTACCCCTATCGGTTCGCATCCTGATTTCGGCCTCCATGCGCGGTGTGCGGACATTGCCTCCAAACAGTTGATCATCGGCGCCTCCTTGCCTCGCTATGAACTCACCGAGTTGTTGAGGGCCTAGCATCCAACTCAGCATCTCAAAGAAGCGAATGAAGTTTGATTTGCCCGAACCGTTGGAGCCAATCAGGACGGTCGCATCCGGCATTTCTGAAATCTGGACATCGGTCAGAGACCTGAAACCCTGGATACGGATGGACTCTATTTTCGGGTTCATCAGAATCTACCTCTCCCTACTCCAACTGCGGCATGACCTCTTTGGCGAATAGCTCCATGGAGCGCAGGACCTTCTTGTGGTCGAGGCCGCCCATGGCGAAGTTTGCGCCGAGGTACTCTACACCCGCGCGCTTCAGCTCTTCGATGCGGGCGATGCAGTGGTCGGGGTCGCCTATGATGGCGCGGTTCTCGAGAAGGTAGTCCAAGGCGACGGGGGTTTCGGTGCGTGTACGCCTCCACTCCTCGATGTCGTGATAAATCTCGCTGCCGCCGTCCTTGAACCAGCCGCGCCAGAAGAGCATATCCAGCACCCATTCGAGATGAGACGCGGTGTCTTGTCTGGCCTGCTCGTTGGTCTCGGCCACGTACATATACCTGAAGAACGGAACTTCCGACGCTAGCCTGTTCGTTCCGGCCTCGGCAGACTTTTGGACGAAGCGGCGCAGCAGGTCGAGCGCTGGCGCGGTGTCCATGACGACCGCGATACAGAGATTGTGTCCCCTGGATATGCAGTAGTCGAGCGTTTCCGGGGTGCGGGTGGCGGCGATATAGACTGGCGGATGGGGTTCCTGTACCGGGGGAGGGGCAAGGCTCACCTTGTCTAGGCTGTAGAACTGTCCCTCATGTGAGAATTCTGGACTCGTCCAGAGACCTTCGATGATGTTGACGCTTTCCTGGAAATGTTCCTGGCTGGTCGCCGGATCAACGCCGAAACCGCTGTATTCGTATCCATACACTCCACGACCAAATCCCACGTCGAGGCGACCGCCGCTAATCGCATCCATGGTGGCGGTGTCCTCGGCGAGTCGTATGGGGTTGTGGAGCGTGGGTATCAGGACGCCAGCGCCGAGCCGTATCTTCTGCGCGCGTCCGGCGATGTAGCTGGCTATGACCAGCGCGGAAGAGCCTACGCCGTAGCGCGTGAAGTGATGTTCGGCTATCCAGGCGCTGCTGAATCCGAGGTCTTCGGCCAGCCGAACCTCGTCAGCGGCGTATGACAGCAACTTGGCGGCGTCGGTGTTCTGCGGCCAGGGGACGTGGGTAAAGAGGGCGTACTTCATTGGCCGGCCTTTCGCTTTTGCGCCAATACAACCGGATGGCTCTCCGGCTCTGCTCCAACCGATTCGTCGAAGCCGCTTCCGGCGATTGACATTTCCAGAATATCGAAACCGACTCCGGTTAATTGCCTTTCATAGTCTTCCAGAGCGTAACTGCTCCAGTACATGGTCGAGCCGAAGAATTCGTCTAAGAATGTTTCTTCATCGTAGCGCGGCAGAATGCATAGTAGGTAGCCGCCCGCTCCCAGCCATCGGTGAATTCGGCGGAACAGAGCCTGATGCTCGCTTCTGGGCAAATGAAATATCGAATAGAAGGCGGTAGCCGCATCGAAGACGGAAGGCTCGAAAGCGACTGACATGATGTCGGCCCGGATGAACCTTCCCGCCGGAACATTTGCCTTGGCAAGTTCGATCATGCTATCCGAAATATCCACCCCCGTGACGTTGAACCGCTCCGATAAAGCGCGTGCCACTGGAACTCCCGCGCCGCAGCCGATGTCTAGGACGGAAGCCCCATTGACCAGTCTGTTCAGAAGGACGTCCAGTTCCGACGTTGCTTCCGCGCTGCGAGCCAGGTGATAGGCGGCGGCGCAGCTATTGTACCCGCTGCGCACCAGGGCCTTGTAATTCGCGCGGGAAGCATCCATCCTAGATCACATTGTCAGATTTCAAGGATTTCAGGGCATCCTCGCCGATGTCGAAGAATTCGGCGAACACTTCGGCGTTGTGCTGGCCCAGCAGCGGGGCCGCCCTGAAGTCCACGGGCGAATTGGACATCTTGACCGGGCAGCCGGGCAGTGTGAATTCACCCCTGTCGGGATGTTCTACGGTGACGATCATCTCGCGCTGCCTGAGGTGTTCGTCGGCGTAGAGGTCCACTGCGTTGAAGCACGCGCTGCACGGGATGCCCTTCTCGCCGAGTATCTTCATCACCTCGAACTTGGTGCGCTGACTGGTCCAGTCGTCTATGAGACTGTTTACCTCGTCGGTGACCTCTACGGCGTGTTCAGGGTCGTCCAATCTCGGATCGTCGAGATACTCTTCGTGGCCTATGGTTTGCACAAGCGACTTCCACATCGGCTTGCGCGCGGGAGACGCAATCATGTAAACATAGTCGTCCGGACCGCCGGGGGAGCAGTGGAACGTCCCAACGCCCGGACTCGCTCGCAAACTGTTGCCCGTGCGCTCTGGCGAAACGCGGCCCTCTTCTGAACGCGCCATCCACGTGCGGCTCAGGTTGACTATCGCATCCTGCATCGAGACCTCTATTACCTGGCCGCTGCCGGTGCGTTCACGCTGCCACAGGGCCGCCAGTATCGCAATCGCGGCGTGCATCCCGGTGGCCGAGTCGCCGGACGTGGTGCCCGGTCGCATGGGAGGGCCGTCCGGCTCGCCCGTCGCGCAGAAACCGCCGCCCGCCGCCTGGGCCACGGGATCGAAGCTCTTGTACTGGCTGTACGGGCCGTAGGTCCCGAATCCCTTGACACGCGCCAGGATGATACGCGGGTTGACCTCTGCCAGGACGTCGTATCCGAGTCCGAGCCGCTCCAGGGTGCCGGGGGCGAGGTTTTCCGCAACGATGTCCCCCTGCCTGACCATCTCGAAGAACATCTCCTTGCCCTTCTCGGACTTCAGGTTGAGCGTGACGCTGCGCTTGTTGGAGTTGTAGTGAATGAAGTAGGGGGAGTCCAACTCAGTTCCTGCAACGCCGCGACCCGGGTCTCCGACATTCGGCTGCTCGACCTTTATGACGTCAGCTCCCAGCCAAGCGAGCATCTGAGTGCAGGACGTGCCGGCCTCGAACTGAGTCAGGTCTATGATTCTCACTCCATCCAGCGCCTTATCCATATTCGACTCCTTGGGTCTGCGTACTCATGCCGGGCTTCTTACTATGGTGTCGGACCTGGGAGTGTCCAGTGTCCAGCGGGACAGGATCCCTTCCACGGCTTCTTCGAAGTCTTTCAGGGTTTCATCTGATACTTCATTCTATGCTACAATAATGGCATGGATTTAGAACATACGTATAAAT